>JBEBXB010000169.1:0-5168 GCA_040391885.1 Conexibacter woesei
TAGGTCTCGGCGATGCCGAGGACGAACGCGACGATGACGCTGCCCGAGATGCTGCCCACGCCACCTACGACGATGATCGCCGCGCCCTTGACCAGCAGGTCGTTGCCGATCGTCGGCGACGCAAGCCCGTTGACCGCGCCCGCCAGGGCACCGGCGATGCCGGCCAGGGCCCCGGCGGTCATCATCGCGTACAGCACGTAGCGCGGCCCGTTGATGCCCACGAGGCTCGCATCGGCCTCGGAGTCGGCCAGGGCCCGTAGCCTGCGTCCGACCCCCGACCGGTTCATGACGATGTAGAGACCCGCCATGCTGATCGCGGCCAGGACGACGGTGGCGAGCTCCGCCAGCGAGACCGAGGCCCCGAACAACGTGAAGAGCGACTTGGACTCGACCTGGATCGACAAGGGCTCCGAACCGGCCGTCAGCTGGATCGCGGACACGCCGATCGTCGTGAAGGCGACCGTGACGAGCGCCAGGTTGACGTCGTCGGTGTGGCGGGACCGCGCGGCCGGCCTCAACCCGAGCAGGTTGATGGCCAGCATCGCCACGATCCCGCACACACCTCCGACGACCAAGACCGCGGGGATCAGCAGGCCGGGACCCACGGTGATCTCCTGGGTCAGGTAGTAGATGCCGTAGGTGCCGGCCACGAACACGAGCCCATGGGCCAGGTTCAACACCCGCACGGTGCCCATCACGAGCCCGAGCCCCGCCGCGTACAGCGCGTACTGGCTACCTATCACCAGACCCAAGATGGTGATCGAGACGAAGGTCTCCATACCTGCTCCACTCCCGCTTCGTTGTCGATGGCCGGCTGGCCGGTGCTACGACTGCTGGTCGGCGGCCGCGACGACCTTGGCCACGTTGTCCTCGATGTGGATCAGGCTGATCGGCATCTTGAAGAACTGGTCCTCACCGAAGCTGATCTTGGCCATGCCGATGCCCTCGGGACCTTCGGCGCGCAGCTTCTCGGCGACCTTATCGGTGTCGACCGAGCCGGCCTCGTCGATGGCCCACAGCAGCTGCGTCAGGCCGTCGTAGGCGTACGCCTCGTACTGGTCAGGCGCGCCGGAGTCCGGGTACTTGGCGGTGTAGTCCTTGATGAACGTCTGGGCGACGGACGTGAGGTCCTTCTGCAGCGGGCTCCACGACGTCATGGCGTACCAGCCGTCGAACAGGTTCGGCGCGTTCTCCAGCAGCGTGCCGCTGGCCTGCGTCGCGCCACCGAAGCCGAAGCCCTTGAAGCCAGCGCGCTTGAGCGCCGTCGCGAGCGCGATCGTGTTGGGCACCGGCATGTCGGCCACGACGACCGACGTGCCGGCGTCGACGATCTTTCGAGCCAGCGCCGTGAGGTTGGTCTCCGTGCCGGCCACCTGGTCGGTGAGGGACGTCTTGACGCCCTTGCCCTCCAGGAACTCACGCCACATGCCGGTCGACTGCTCGCCGACCTGGTAGGTGTCGGCGCTGACGTAGGCGGCACTTGTGAGGTCCTTGCCCACGGTGTCGTAGAAGAGCTCGATGCCGACGGGGTACTGGTAGTCCATCATCAGCGCGAACTGGTTGAAGCCCGTCGGGTTGATGTCCTTCAGCGAGGTGCCGAAGTTGCCGAGCTGCAACGTGCCCTTCGCGGCCTCGGCCACGGCGAGTCCCTGCGGGGTCGCTCCGCCGATGCTGACCGTGGCGTCGGCGCCCCACGCCTTGGCCTTCTGGTACGCCGCGATCGCCGTCTGCGGAGTCGCGCCCTGGTCGAACTCCTTGACCTCGATCTTGAGGCGACCCTTGTACTTCTTCTCGCCCTCGGCCAGCGCCATCTCGAACGCCTCGTTCGGCTTCTTGCCTGCTGACACGAAGTCGCCCGTCAGGGGGGTCAGCTTGCCGATCTTGACGCTGATCTCTCCGTCGGAGCTGCTGGACGAGGACGAGCCGCACGCGGTCAGAGTCATGACGACTGCCGACGCGACTGCGCCCAGCTTGAGGAACTTGGTCGTTCGAATCACGGGGGTCTCCTTGCGGGTTACGGCACCCGACCGACTGATCGGTCGATGCCAATGTCCCGAGTAGTTTGTAGTACACGTCACACGATGTCAAGACGTCTGCCGGACGTCCGAGAAGGCGTCAGCCGTTCTCCCCCAGCCGCATCGACGCCCCCTCGAAGTCCCGACCGACCATTCACCAGGATGTGGTGCCTCGGGACGGCGGGGTTGCGCCGACGACGCCCGCGGTGACAAGATCAGTCGCCGTCCGACCGATCGATCGGTCGGCGCGCTTCTCACCTCTGGAGGGACCCATGAGCATCCTCGACTCTTTCCGTCTCGACGACAAGGTCGTCATCGTCACCGGCTCCTCCTCCGGCCTCGGTGTGTCCTTCGCCCATGCGTGCGCGGAGGCCGGCGCGACGCTCGTGCTGGCCGCAAGACGGCTCGACAAGCTGGAGGCGTGCGCCGACTCGATCCGCGCGCTGGGTCAAGACGTCCTGACGGTCGCCACCGACGTCTCGTCGCCGAAGGACTGCCAGGCCCTCGTGGACGCCGCGATGGAGCGCTTCGGCCGTGTCGACGTGCTCGTCAACAACGCGGGGATTGGCACCGCCGTGCCGGCCACACGTGAGACGCCCGAGGAGTTCAACCGGGTCATCGACATCAATCTCGCCGGCACGTACTGGATGGCCCAGGCCTGTGGCCGGGTCATGCTTCCCGGCAGCGTCATCGTCAACATCTCGAGCATCATCGGTCTCACGACGGCGGGCCTCCCGCAAGCCGCCTACGCCGCCAGCAAGGCCGGCGTCATCGGTCTGACCCGAGACCTCGCACAACAGTGGGGCCAGCGCCGCGGGATTCGCGTCAACGCGATCGCGCCGGGCTTCTTCGAGTCCGAGATGACCGATCAGTACGACCCGGACTACATGCCCGGCCAGACCTCGCGCATGGTGCTGGACCGGCTCGGCCACCCGGACGAGCTGGCCGCGACCCTGGTGTGGCTGGCCTCGCCGGCCGCCGGCTTCGTCGTGGGCCAGACGATCGCCGTCGACGGCGGTTTCACGATCGCCTGATCCAGTCGTGACGGGCTCAGCCGGGAAAGGTCGCAGTGGGCGCCAAGATGATGTCGGCGAAGGTGCCGCCTACCGTGGCCGAGGAGTCGGCGCCGTCGGGCGAGAACCAGAAGATCGTCCAGTTGAGGATGCCCAGCACCGACAGCCGCACCAGCTGGGTCGACGTGTCGGGCCAGCGACCGGTCGTCTCCTGGACGGCGGCGATCGCGTCGTCGAAGATGCGGTCGTACCGGCTCCGCAGGTCGGTCACGAGCTGACGTTGGTCCGGCGCCAGCGATCTCAACTCGACGAGCATCGTGGCGTGACGGCTGCGGTCCTCGATGAGCGCCGTGACATGGCGCTCGATGAGATCGCGTAGACGCTGCTCCGGGTCGTCGCTCTCGGCGCCCTGGGCGATCGAGATGATGGACTCGAGACTTGAGACCGACATCTCGAACAGCAGCGACTCCTTGTTCTGGACGTGGTGGTACAACGACGCCTTGCGCATGTTCGTCGCATCGGCGACGTCGCGCATGGAGGTGCCGTGATAGCCCTTCTCCCAGAAGATCTCGGCGGCCGCGACGAAGATCTCCTCTCGGCGTCCGCTACTGCGCGGGGGCCCCGCGGTTCCGTCCATGCGGTTACCTCACCGGTCGTTCGGACGGGTGGACGCTATGGGCGGCGACCCACTGAACGTGCTGAACGCTCAACCGACCGAGCGGGCGAACTGGCTGACCGCCTCGACATTCGCGGCGTAGAGATCTGGCATCGCGGCCCGCAACATCGTCTCTCCGGTGTGGCACAGGCCCAGGTTCATACGGCCTATCGCCGGGACGCCGGCCGCCAGGAGAGCGCGATAGAACGCGAGCCCCTCGTCGGCCATCGGATCGAGCTCGTTGACCGAGATGACGTGCGGCGGCAGCCCATGCAGATCGTCCGGCGTGGCCCGTGAGGGCCAGCACGTCGGGTCGTCACGGTGGCTCGAGCCTGGGTCGTACACCTCCGACATGACCTGGAGCATGTCGATGTTCAAGAAGTAGCCATTGTTCCGCGTCAGGGACGGGAGGCTCTCGGGCCGGTCCGCCCAGAAGCCGTAGATGAACGGGCACTGCGCGTAGACGCCCGCGATCTCATGGACCCATCCCTCCCGGTTCGCGGCGATCGCGGCGGCGAGCGCGAGGTTGCCGCCCCCCGAGTCGCCCGTCAACACGATGTGCGATGCGCCGAGCTCGTCGAGGTGAGCCGCGACCCAGCGCACCCCTGCCTTGCAGTCGTCAAGGCCGGCGGGGAAGGGGTGCACCCCGCCGGCGCCGGCGCCGTTGCGGAAGTCGACGCCGATCACGACGACACCCGTCGCCGCGAGCTCCTCGCGCAGCCGGACGTACGACGCGGACTCCGGAGACATGATCGTCATACCGCCGCCGTGGATCTCGTACACGCACGGCAGCGGGCCCGCGGCATCCGTCGGACGGCTCCGAAACAGCCGGAGCTCGCCGCCGGGCCCGTCGATCGTGATGACGTCGGACGTGACGCCCTCGACCGGCGGCAGATCGGCGAACAACGCGTCGTACACCTGCCCGAACCCGGTCTCCGATGCAGCGAGCATCGCGAGCTGGTCCTCGCGCGGCGAGTTCCGGTCGACGTCGGGCGCGGCGGCGAACTCGTCGAGGCCGAAGGCCGCCAGCGCGGCGACCATCCGCGGATCGGCCCGTGGGTCGTCGCGCAGCGAGCGGGTCGTAGTCTCGTCGACGTGGTCCACGGTCATCACAAGCTCCTTATCGGACGGACGCCGGCGCGCCCGCCACTGTGTCTCAGATCATACTAACGAGTGATCGGTAGCCCGCGGGGTCAGAGCAGGGTGCCGGCGTCGATCGCGAGGCGTTGACCCGTGACGTACCGGGACTCGTCCGACGCGAGGACCACGACGGCCGCCGAGACGTCGGAGGGATCCACGTACGGCACGCCCATCGGATGGTAGGCGGTGAAGGCGGCGATGACGTCGCCGCGCGCGGGCGCCTCGAGGTCGGGCCGGAACAACGCGTAGATCCCCGGACTGTGCAGCAGCGGGGTGTCGACATTCGTGGGATGCACGCCGTTGACCCGGATCCGCCGCGGAGCCAGCAAGCGGGCCAGGGTCAGC
>JBEBXB010000170.1:0-5140 GCA_040391885.1 Conexibacter woesei
CCCAGTGATTGTGGGGGCGATCCATCTCGGCCTGGATCAACCGGGGGCGATCGACCTCATTGCTTTCGGGTGGATCGCCCCCGGTTGGTCGGTGGGTCGGTGGATCGCCCCCGGTTGGTTGAAGGGTCCGTGGATCGCCCCCGGTTGGTTGAAGGGTCCGTGGATCGCCTCCGGTTGCCAGATGGGTGGAAGCGGATTGCTGTGGTCAGGTGAGGGCTTTGATCCG
This sequence comes from Conexibacter woesei, assembly GCA_040391885.1. Classification (GTDB taxonomy): domain Bacteria; phylum Actinomycetota; class Thermoleophilia; order Solirubrobacterales; family 70-9; genus 67-14. The sequence continues at coordinate 227 of JBEBXB010000170.1, forward strand.
TACCAGGAACTCGGTGAGGATTCTGGCGGTGGCTCCCCAGATCAGATGGCGATCCATTTCGAAGGTCGGGGTGCGGATCGGGACCCCGCGTCGGACCAGGCGGCGCATCGCGTAGTTCTCGACCAGATCATCGATCGAGAAGTGGAGGATGGCGGCGACCTCGTCCGGGTTGGCGATCAGCGGCTCGTCGCCCGACACCAGGCCCACGAAAGGCTGGATCCGGAAGGAGGTGACGAAGGTCCCAACCGGAGGCAGGGCGCCGACCACCTCGACCCTTTCGGGCTCGAGGTTGATCTCCTCGTGCGACTCGCGCAACGCCGTGTGGGTCAGATCGCGATCGTCGACCTCGCCCATCCCGCCGGGGAAGGAGATCTCACCGGCATGCTTGCGGAGATCGGCGCGCCGCTCGGTGAAGATGATGTGGGGGCTCCCGGGCCACTCGGTAACGGGCAGGAGAACCGCCGCGTTCAGGCTGCCGTGCGTCTTGATGTCCGCGGCCTGTTCCTCATCGATGAGGACCGCGCCGAGGTCAAGAGGGTCGAAGTCGAAACCGGAGTCCACGGTGAGATCATGACCCACCGCTAGGCTCCGCCGCGTGGACCTCAAGAACCTGATCAGGGACGTGCCCGATTTCCCTCGGGAAGGGATCACCTTCCGCGACATCACACCGCTTCTGCTCGATCCGAAAGCGGTCGATCAGGCGGTCGAGGAGATGGCCAGATTCGCGGAATCACGGGGTGTCGAGATCGTCGTCGCCGCGGAGGCACGCGGGTTCATCCTCGGCGGAGCCCTGGCGCGCCGACTCGGCGCGGGGTTCGTGCCGGCGCGGAAGCCCGGACGCCTGCCGGCGAAGACGGTCTCGGTGGAATACGAGCTCGAGTACGGGCTGGACGAGCTTCAACTCCACGCCGACGCCTTCGAGTCCGGCACGAAGGTGCTGGTTCACGACGACCTGATCGCCACCGGAGGCACGGCCGAGGCGGTCGTCAAGATCGTCGAAGGCCTCGGCGGCGACGTGGTCGGCTGCGGGTTCCTGATCGAGCTGGCGGGGCTCAACGGCCGGGACCGACTCGCACCGCACGAAGTCCACTCCTTGATCAGTTACGACTGAGCCGACCTACGGATTGAGTGCGCCGGTCGCGGCTCCCCGATGGACTCGGGTCAGATGATCACGGGGACGGTGCCGCCGTCCACTCCCCAGGCCGCGCCGGTCACATAGGACGCCCGGCCGGAGCAGAGGAACACGATCGTCGATGCTATCTCCTCCGGGGTAGCGAGACGCCCGATCGGCCGCTTGCCGCCGACCGCGGCGAGGGCGTCCTTGCGGCTGGCCCCGCCGGAGCGCTCGCGTGACTGGTCGAGCAACCCGCCTTCTTCCATCCAGAGGTCCGACGCGGTGGGGCCCGGGCAGACCGCGTTGACTAGGACGCCATCGGTCGCGTACCTCTCGGCGAACTGGCGCGAAAGGGACAGCATCGCCGCCTTGCCGACCGAGTAGTCGGGCATCATCGCCGACGGCCGTTTGCCGGCGGTCGAGGAAACGTTCACGACCCGACCCCAGCCGCGCTCGGCCATGCCGGGGATCACCGCCCGCATCAGGTTCAGCGGAGCGATCACGCTCAGCTCGAACTGGAAGCGGAAATCCTCCTCGGTCGCTTCGTCGAGGCTCCGCCAAGTGGCCGACCCGGCGTTGTTGACCAGCGCGTCGAGGCGACCGAAATGCTGGTTCGCCGAAGCCATCAGATGCTCACCGGCAGAGTCGGAGGTGATGTCCAGCATCAGCACCTCGACATCGCCACCTTCGGCGCGGACGACCTCCGCCATCGCCGCGAGCTGCTCCGGATCGCGAGAGATCATCAAGACCTTGGCCCCCTCGGAGCACAGCTGGCGGGTCACCTCCAAGCCGATGCCGCCGCTGGCTCCGGTGACGGCGCAAACCTTTTCCTTCAGGCCGAGTTCCACGTTCAGACCATCTCCACCGGCATCGCGTTGGCCAGAGTGTGGTGGACCGGGCACTTGCCGGCGATCACCCGAAGGCGCTCCTGCTGATCCTGGTCGAGGTGATCCGGAAGTCGGAGCGCAACCCGGTAACCGGCTGGGCGGGGCCCGTCGAACTCGGCCTCGACCTCGACCTCGATCCCTTCGATGTCCCAGCCCTTGCGGTCGGCGTAGACCTTGAGAGTCAGCGCCGTGCAGGCGGTCAAGGCGGCCGTGAGCATCTCGGTCGGAGCGGGGGCTGTGTTGGTGCCTCCGGCGTTCTCCGGTTCGTCGAATGTGACGGTGTGACCGTCGGAAGTCTCGACGGTGTGGATGAACCCGTCGCGCCGGGTGAGACGCGCCTTCGCCATCAGGCTTTCCTGCGGCCTTCGAAGAGGTCGGGGTCCTTGACATCGGCGAAACGGGCCATCGCGAAGCAGTAATCGGAGGCCCGGTTGAGGAAGCGGAGGATCTCGAGCGAGGCGAGCTCGTCGGCAAGCTGGATCCTCACGACCTTGCGCTCGCCACGACGGATCGCGGTGCGGGCCACATCGAGATGGGCGGAAAGCTGGTTGCCGCCGGGAATTACGAACTTGGGGGGCAGCTCGACCTGGGACATGTACTTGTCGATCTCGGTGTCGAGCGCGTCGGTCATCTCCGCGGTGATCCGGCTGATGCCGTCCTCGAGGCGTTCCGCCGCCTCGGGGGCGGTGGCCAGCTCGGCACCGGCGACGAAAAGCTCGTTCTGCAAGGCGAGGATGTCGGAGGCGAGCTCGGTCTGATCGGGGCCGCAGAGCGCGCGCGCCACGCCGAGCGCGGAACAGGCCTCGTCGAGGGTTCCGTAGGCATCGGTTCGCAGGCCGGACTTCTCGACCCGCCCCCCGTACCACAGTCCGGTTGTCCCGTCGTCGCCCTTTTTCGTATAGATCTTGACCATGGGTTGATCCTAGATCAACGGTCCGGGGCCTCCGATTTCGTCAGCTTCCAGGGTGGCCGATCAATCTCAGCTCAGCGGGTTGAAGGCCATCCCGGAAAGAAGCTTCGGGTGGAAGAAGGTTGATTTCGGGGGCATCGTCTCGCCGGCCGCGGCAACCGCGCGGGCCTGGTCGATCGGGGTCGCACGAAGGATGAACGCCGCCTCCGCCGAGCCGTCCGCCAGGGCAGCGGCCGCCTCCTCGTAGGTGTGGGCGTAGCCAAGCCCACGTTTGGCCTCGACGTCCTCCGGACTCATCCCGAGCAAATCCCGGAAGACGATCCGTTCGAGGATCGCGGCGTCGAGCTCACGGAACGGCTCCGATGCCTCCGGGAACAGCTTTGCCAGCTCACCAGGTTCCCTGAGGCGCAGCCGGAATCGCCGGCCGGTGATCCCGTCGGCATAGCCGAAACAGCCGATCCCGCTCATGTCGGCAGGGTCGATGCCGGCGGAACCGGGTGGGCCCTGAACCTCCTCCATCTCAAAAGCTTCGAGGAGACCCCGTTCGAGCCGGTCATGCAGATCCGGGTTCCGGGTCCCCGTCAGCAGACGGTGGGTGGGGAAGACGGCAAGGCCGGGGTCATCCAGGCCAGTCAGCGCCATCAGGGTGTAGCAGTGAGGCCCGTCACCGCCGACTTCCGCCATGTACGCCCGGGCGGTTTCGTAGCGATGATGACCATCGGCGATCAGCAGCTCGGCGTCGGCCAGCTCGGCCGTGACCGCGGCGTGGATGTTCGGGTCCGCCACCGGCCACAGACGGTGGGTGGTGCCCTCGTCGTCGGTGACCTCGGCCCACGGGGCGGCATCGGTGGCGGGAGCGACGACCGGCCACGCGTCGCGGCTGGTCAGGGAGAAGATCGGGGACAGGTTGTACCTCGTCGCTCGGGTCAGGTCGAGGCGGTCCTGCTTCGGTCCGGGCTGGGTGCGTTCGTGGGGTCGGATCCGTCCCGCGCCGTAATCGGTGACCCGCACCCGGGCGAGGATCGCGTTGCGGGTCTGGCGGCCACCATCGGGACGGTCGAACTCCTGGGTCACCGCCCACATCGTCGGTTCCCGATCCTGGGTGAGGATGCCGTTCAGCACCCATTCCTCGAGGATCTCGGCGGCGTCCAGGTATCGGTCCGATCCCGGACCGGTCGGCTCCGGCAGATCCAGCTCGACGACGTTGAACGGGGACCTGTCCAGCAGCGCGGCCCGTCCGGCCGCATCGATGACGTCGTAGGGCGGTGCGGTCACCGCGGCCAGCGACCCGATCGATTGGAGGTTGTAATGGAGCGCGGGGAAGGGCAGGACCTCGGCCATGGCCCAACCGTAGCGGGAGAGCCCGACGGTCCCGTTAGGATCCCCGCCCATGGCTTCGGAGGAGCAGGGAGAGACAGTGGAGACGAGCGGCCCGCTGCCGTGGGCCCTTATCGGCGCCGGCCCCACCGGGCTGGCCGCGGCGCGCAACCTCGCCCGCCGGGGCATTCCCTTCACCGGGTTCGAGGCCCACTCCGACGTCGGCGGGCTCTGGGACATCGAAAGCCCGAAGAGCACGATGTACGAGTCCGCCCACCTGATCTCCTCGAAGACGACGACCGCCTACGACGAGTTCCCGATGCGGGAAGAGGTCGCCGACTTCCCCAGTCACTGGGACATGAACACCTACTTCAAGGATTACGCCGACACCTTCGACCTGCGGCGGCATTACCGCTTCGGGACCGAGGTGATCCGGGCCGAACCGGAGGGGGAGGGGGATCACAGCCCCTGGTCGGTGACGGTTCGCGGTCCCGACGGGCAAGAGGAGACCGGTCGTTACGCCGGCATCCTGATCGCCAACGGCATCCTCTCCGAGCCGAACGTGCCGAACTTTCCGGGCGAGGATGAGTTCAGCGGCGAGATCCTCCACACCTCGGTCTACAAGCGGCCGGACATCTTCCGCGACAAGCGGGTCCTGATCATCGGCGCCGGCAACTCCGGCTGCG
>JBEBXB010000171.1:0-5138 GCA_040391885.1 Conexibacter woesei
CGGAATACCGGGGGCGATCCGCCTTAGTCCAGTCGGGTGGATCGCCCCCGGTTGGCCTGGCGCTTGGGTGGATCGCCCCCGGTTGGCCTGGGGCGGGGGTGGATCGCCCCCGGTTCTGGTCGAAGCGGTGGATCCCCGGTTGGTCTGGGATGCTTTGGGGGTGAGTGACTTTCTGGTGGTGCTGGCATCTGGTTCCCCGCAGCGACGGGAGATCCTGGGGCGGTTGGGGATCGAGTTCGAGGTCCGGGTTTCCGGGGCTGAGGAGCTGGTTCATGGCGATCCGGCGGAGATCGTGGTCGCCAACGCGTTGCTCAAGGCCGAGTCGGTCGCCGGCGGGATGCGTTCCGGGCGGGTTTCCGGCGACCCCCGCGGACCAGAAGCCGCCGCTGCCCAAGGTGGTCCGGGGGCGGCCGCCGGTAACTCCGGCGGTGACGAACCCACCAGGGCGGAGCTCGTGATCGGCTGCGACACCGACGTGGTGCTCGAGGATCACATCATCGGCAAGCCCGAGGACGAGATCCGGGCCCGTGAGTACATGGCGCAGCTTTCCGGGCGCGAGCACCGGGTCCTGAGCGGCCTGGCCATCCTGGGGCCAGGCGAAGGCCAGGTTCGGACCGGGATGGCCGAATCGAGAGTCCGGTTCCGGGAACTGGACACCCCGGCGATCGACCGGTATCTCGCGAGCGGCGAGTGGCGCGGACGGGCCGGCGGATACGCCATCCAGGGTCGAGGCTCGGCTCTGGTGGCGGGAGTCGACGGTGACATCGCGAACGTCATCGGCCTGCCGGTCGGACTGTTGCTGGATCTGGCGCCCGAGCTCGACGACTGATCCGGCCCGGTAGAATCCGGACCTCAGCCGGTGCCGCGGGAAGCAGCAGAAGGTCGCTTCAAACGGTCCGGCAGATCGCTTTCCGCCAGCCCCGGAGCGCTGCAAGTACTCCCGCAGACAGTGCGCGCGGGGGCTGATCCCGTCCATAAGTGAAAAAGTCGCCAGTCCCGGGCGAACGCTCCACAGCCGGTGGCCGGGCCCGCGAGCAGCAACCAATTCGACCAACCAGGAACTGACCCGTGTATCGCAAGCAAGTACGCCGCCGTAGGGCTGTGCTGATCGGCCTCGTGCTGATCGGGTTCATCCTGCTCACAGCCACCTTCAGCCGCGGTTCGAGCGGAGTCGGCGGGCCGCTCGGATCGATCCTCGACCCGGTGCAGAACACGGCCAGCCGGGCCCTCAAACCGGCACGTGACCTCGTCAACTGGTTCGACGAGACGATGTCCGCCCGTGGCGATCGCGACCGTCTCACCAAGGAGCTCGAAGAGGCACGGGGCCAGGCGGTGGCCGGCAAGGTGGCCCTCCAGGAGAACAGGCAGCTCCGCAAGATGGTCGACCTCGCCGAAGCCGGCCGGATCCCCGATGTCTACAAGCCCGTCACCTCCTCGGTGATCGCCCGCTCGCCGACCGTCTGGTACTCGACCGTGACGATCGACCGGGGCAAGTCCGATGGCGTGAAGGTGAACGACCCGGTGATCGACGGCGACGGCCTGGTCGGAAGGGTCAGCTCCGTCAACCGGGGCGGAGCCGTCGTGACCTTGATCTCCGACAGCTCCAGCGCCGTGTCGGCGAAGATCGTCCCCGGCGGGTCCCAAGGCGTCGTCCGGCCGAAGGTCGGCGCCCCCGACCGGCTCGTGATCGAGTTCCTCGACGAGACCAAGAACGTGGGGAGGGGCCAGAGCGTCGTCACCTCCGGTTGGCGTGGCGAGGGACTCTCCTCGCTATACCCGGCGGGCATCCCGATCGGGGAGATCGACCGGGCGCCGATCGACGAACGGGAAGCGATCCAGTCTGTCGAGCTGCGGGCCTACCCGGACCTGCGCAACCTGGACCTGGTCCAGGTGCTCACCGGGGGCAACCGCGGATGATCATCACCTGGAAATCCGCTCTTCGGGTCGCCTTGCTGGTTTTCCTGTTCGTGGTGCTCCAGAACACGTTCTTCTCCCAAGTCGAGGTGCTCGGGTCCTCGATCTGGATCCTGCCGGCCTGCGCCGCGATCTTCGGGCTGCTCGGCGGCAGCCTCGTCGGAGCTACAGTCGGGTTCGGCATCGGATTCCTCGCGGACGGCCTGGGCGACAGCCCGATGGGCAGCGCCTGTCTGATCTTCATGGCGGTCGGCTACCTGACCGGCGTGTACCGGGAGCGAGGCGAGATAGCCGACCGATTCACCGTGATCGGCATCTGCGGCCTCGCCACCGTGGTCGCCAATCTCATCCTCGGGCTGTACACGGTCCTGGTCGGCTTCGATGCCGCCGTGAGCGCGTCGTTCATCCCCGACCTGCTGCTGCAGACGATCTATGGTGTTCTCCTGGCCCTTCCGATCTACGCTCTGATCCATCGGGTCCTGCGTCCGGCTCTGATCCACGAACCGCCGACACCTCGCCGGGTCGACCTGGCCGGATTCGACATCGAGGGCTGACCGATGATGAGATTCGAACCGATAGCCCCGAAGAAGAAGCGCCGCCGTGGAATCTCGCTGCGCATCGCGGTGGTCGGCGGCGTCGGGATCGCACTCTTCGCGATCCTCTTCTTCCGGCTGTGGTCGCTTCAGATCGTCACCGGCGACCGGTACCTGGCCGAAGCGAATGACAATCGCACCCGGGAGATCCGCGTGCGGGCCCCACGCGGCCGGATTCTCGATCGCGACGGCAACGTCCTGGTCGACAACCGGACCAGCATGGCTCTCCAGCTCGATCCGGTGGAGATCCCTGAGGACAAGGCCGAACGCCGCGCTCTCTTCGCCCGGATCGGCGAGATCCTCGGCCGAGACGTCAAATGGGTCCGGGCGCACTACCGCTCCGAGCTGAAGGACAATCCTCCCGGCAGCCCGATAACCCTCGTCCAGGATGTCGACGACGACGTCGTCTACTACCTCCAGGAGCATCAGGCCGAGTACCCGGAGATCCAGATCAACCGGGTCTTCGTGCGGCGCTACCCGAAGGAGATCCGGGCGGCGCACCTGCTCGGGTCCGTCGGCGAGGTGACGGCGGACGAGCTCGAATCCGAAGCCGGGGAGGACCTGAGGGCCGGAGACACCCTCGGCAAGGCCGGGATCGAGCAGACCTACGACAGCGTGCTGCGCGGCGAAGCGGGAACGACCCGGATCCAGGTCGACTCGATGGGCCGCATCAAAGGCCAGTTGCCGTCGGTTCTGCCCGAACCGGGCAAATCGATCCGCCTCACTCTGGACGACAAGGTCCAGTCAGCGGGCGAGTCGTCGCTCCTCAGCATGGGGCGCCCCGGCGCCTTCGTCGCCCTCAACGTGAACAACGGTGAGGTGCTCGGCCTCGGTTCCAACCCCACCTTCGATCCGGCGATCTTCACCCGGCCCCTGAGCCAGAAGGATGCCGACCGGCTCTGGGACGAGGATCAGGGTGCGCCGATGTTCAACCGGGCTATCTCCGGGGCGTATCCCGTCGGATCCGTCTACAAGCCGATCACCGCGATCGCGGGCCTCGAAGCGGGCAAGATCACGCCGTCGACCGTCATCCAGGATGCCGGCAAGATCGTGATCGCCGAACAGACCTTCACCAACGCCGGCTCCGAGGCCCACGGCCCGGTCGATCTGCGCAAGTCACTCGAGGTCTCCTCGGACATCTACTACTACCTCCTGGGTCAGCAGCTGAACGCCGGCGACAAGCTGCAGTACTGGTCGAAGCAGTTCGGGTTCGGCGAGCTGACCGGCATCGACCTGCCCGGCGAGGCGGCCGGGCTGCTGCCGACACCCGAATGGCGGAACAAGCTCTTCGCTGAAGGCAATACCGACCGCGGCTGGGTGGTCGGGGACAACATCCAGCTGGCGATCGGCCAGGGTGACCTCCAGGCCGATCCGCTCCAGATGGCGGTCGCCTACGCCGCGCTCGGAAATGGCGGCAGCGTCGTCAAGCCGCATCTGCTCTACCAGACAGAAGATTCGGCGGGACGGGTGATCAGCGAGGCCCCGGCGGAGATCGAACGGACGATCGACATCAAGCCGGAGATGCGCACCGCGATCATGGAAGGCCTCCACGACGCGGCGCAGGCCCCGGGCGGCACCTCCTACCAAGTCTTCGGCGGGTTTCCCATCAAGGTGGCCGGGAAGACCGGCACGGCCGAACGACCGCCGCATGGGGACCAGTCGTGGTACGTCGCCCTGGCGCCCTATCCGAACCCGGAGATAGCGGTCGCGACCACGGTCGAGCAGGGTGGTTTCGGCGCCGACACCGCGGCCCCACTGGCGCTCGCGATCCTCTCCGCGTACTTCGACAAAGAGGCCAAGCCGGTCACCGGCGGCGCCGGGAACGTGGAGTGATGGAGTCGTCGCGAATCCCGCGGAGGGGACCTTCCCGCCTCGGGCCGGGCTCCGGCATGCTCGAACGGACCGGGCTCGCTCACGTCGACGGATGGCTCGCTTTTTCCGCTCTGGGCCTCTTCGCCTGCTCACTATTCACGCTGCATCAAGCCTCGGGAGAGGCGATCGCCCGCGCCCCCGAACAGTACGTCGAACGGCAGGCTCTCTATGGTGTGGTGGGAATCGTGGCGATGATTGCTATCTCTCGTATTGACTATTCCCGTTTCCGGGAACTCCGTGTTGGCATTTATACGTTCCTCTGTGCGTCGATCTTCACTGTCTTCGCATTCGGTGTCACTTCGCGGGGATCAACCCAATCGCTCGAACTGCCTTTTTTCTCTTTTCAACCGGCCGAGCTGGGCAAGCTTCTGCTTGTCCTGGCCTTGGCCGGGTTTGTCATTGACGGAGCCCGACGCGGCTCCGAAGCCCGGAGAACCGTGCGATACCTGGCCCTCGGGCTGGTACCGACCGGACTCGTCCTGCTCCAGGACCTCGGCACCTCACTGGTGTTCGGGGCCATCACGCTCGCGATCATGGTCGTGGCCGGAGTGCGCTGGTCGCATCTCGCCGCGATCGGCGGCGGCATGATCGCGTTGATCGCGATCGTGCTCGTGGCAATGCCGCTGGCCGGAGCACCGGTTCTCAAGGAATACCAGCAGGCGCGGCTCACGTCGTTCCTCAGCCCCTCGTCAACCATTGGCGACGCGGGCTACCAGCAAAACCAGGCCAAGGTCGGAATCGGAGCCGGTGGAACCACCG
>JBEBXB010000172.1:0-5115 GCA_040391885.1 Conexibacter woesei
ACGGCCACGTCGAGGATCGTCTCCCGGCTGTGGCCGATCGGCGTCGGCGTGATTTCCGTATCCGGCAGGTCGTCGGGGCTGTGATCCGGACCCTTGCCCCGGTCGCCGCTCTGGTCGGGGCTCACCGCGAACCTCCGCCAGCCGCCTCGAACTCGTACTCGGAAAGCCAGAACCGGCCCGCTCCGTGGTCGCAGGTGACCGGCTCGACTCTCATTCCCAGCCCGTCCGCCAGGGCGGCGTGGCCGACGAGCATCCCGGGGAGGTGGCGGGCCAGGACGGGTTCGACCCCGAACCAGGCAGCCGTGTCCTGGCTGGTCTGGCCGAGGATCGCGTCGAGTCCCCGGCGGGCGTCCCGGCCGCTGATCTCGAGGCCGCACAGCCGGCTTATCACCTCGGCCATCGGTGAGTTCACGAGCAGACGGTCGCATTCCGGCGGCAGAAGCGACGAGACTCCCCGTGACGCCCCGGCGATGGCCGCTTCGATCTGCGTCGGTCGCGGCGGGTTCGCGAACCGGGCCTTTCTGGTCATGGTCGAAGCCCCGACCGGCCTTGAGCCGATCCAGCCGGGGAGGTCACCGGCTTCCCCCACCGCCATCCCGATCGCCATCTCCCCGATGTGGGCCACCCCGACCGGCCCGTCGAAGTGGTCCTGGCGAGGACGGGTGACCCCGAGGAAGGCGGCCGCACAGGCGTCCCGCCGCGACGGGATCCGGACCGGCCCCACGCCGACGGCGTCGCCGACGCGGTCGATCAGCCGGACGAGTCGCGAGCCGCGAAGCTCCGGGGCCGCCACGACTTCGAACTGGTCGACACCGAGATCACGGGCGACCTCGACCTCCGCCATGAGCAGCGCCGAGAGCCTCTCCACGCTTTCGGGCCCGGCTGTCAGGCCGTGGCTCCGGGCGACTCGGATCCGGGATGAATCGGGCAGGACCTCCGTCACCGTGAACCGGGTCGAGCGAAGACTGATATCGAAAACCCCCAGGATCACTTGGGAGGATCCTAGATCAGGAACCGCAGACTGGCCACTGGCCCGGTCCGGATCGGGCGTACAGCAGGGCTGCCCGGTAATCCTGCTCGACCTCGGGAGCGTCGGCCGGGCTGCCCTTCCCGCCGACGGTGGCCCAGGTGTCGAGGCTGAACTGGTACTTGCCGTGGTAGAGCCCGTTCGAGGAGACGATCCGGGGGTCGCCACCGGATTCACAGGAGGCGATCGATTCGAGGGTCGCCCGACTCACCGAGCCGGGAAGGTCCCCGAACTTCTCGAGCTGACGGCGACGTGCCTCCCGGGCCCGCCGACGGTCATCCTCGACCCGGGCGAGCTGGGCGGCGGCCGTCTCCACCCGATACTGGGCCACGTGGGAAGCGAAGGCGAAGGCGACCACCGGAGGGCTTTCGGAGGCGACCGCGCCGAACGCCGCATTCGCGATCCGGACAGCCGACCGGGACCTGTCGTCGCCGGAACGGTCGACCAGGTAATTGCCCGCGATCACCATCGCGGCGATCGAGACGAGAACGATGAGGGCGCCGCGTCGGCTAAGAATGTGCGAGTCCCGGCGTCTTATTTGCGAAAAGGGCCATTTGTTAGCGAACACTCATATCAGAGCCTCCGGCTACCCGCCCCCGCGGCTCGAACTGATGCGGACCTCGTATCCCGGCCGACCGGAGGTGGGACCGGCGATCTCCCGTGTCCTCATGGACCAGGTCGCGTCCGGGGAGAGGATGGCCACCGCGAGGATCTCGCGACCTGGCCGCGTGGTCGCCTTCGGCCGGCGGGACACCGTCTCACCCGGGTATCCCGCCGCGGTCGCGGCAACCGCGCGGGCGGGCTTCCTCGGGATGGAGCGCCTGACGGGTGGTCGGGTGGCCGCGCATGCGGAAGGGACGATGGTCCTCACGCTCACCACGCCCGAGGCGGAACCCGCCCACGGCACCACCGAACGGTTCCGCGTCGGAGCGGAGCTGGCGCGGTCGGCTCTCGAAGACATCGGGATCGACGCCAGGATCGGGCCCGTGCCCGGGGAGTACTGCCCCGGAGACTGGTCGATCAACGGCGAGGGCCGCATCAAGCTCGCCGGGATCGGCCAACGGATGATCAAGGGAGCGGTCCACGTCGGGTTCGTGATCGTGGCCTCCGGTTCGGAGGCGATCCGCTCGGCGTTGATCCCCGTCCACGAGGCGCTCGGGCTTCCCTGGGATCCCGCCACCGCCGGCGCGGCCGACGACCTGCTGCCGGGAGTGACGGTCGACGACGTCGAGGCGGCGCTGCTCGCCCGCCTGGCCTCCGGCTCCGAGCTGTCCCCGATCGAGCTCGACGCGCCCACCCTCGAACTGGCGGTTGAACGCTCGCCCCGCTACCGCCCGCCGACCGCTCCAGACCCGGGAACCCATCCGGTGCCCGGATAGAGTGGCGTCGTGGCCGCCGACGACGAAACCAGCGAAGAACTGGCCACGGAGAAGCCGGCCCCCTCGCTGGCGGGCCGCCTGGTCGCCGGCGGAACCCGCCAGGCCCAGCGTGCCGTGGGGGCAACCGGACTCGACCGGGCACTCGAGACAGCGATCGAGGACGCGATCGTGCGGGCCGTCGAGAGCGAAGCGACCGAGCGGGCCATCGCCCGGATCCTCAACGGGCCTGCGATCGAACAGGCCGTCCAGCAGGCGCTCCGCAGCGAAGCGGTCGAAGAAGCCGTCCTCGAGGTCGCCGACAGCGACATGGTCGACCGGGTCTGGGGCCGGATCCTCGACAGCGACGAGACCCAGCGGCTGATCGAGAGAATCGCCGAATCGCCGGAGGTCCGTTCGGCGATCGCCTCGCAGGGGATGGGCTTGATCGACGATCTCGGTCGCGAGGTGTCCGCCGTCACCAGATTGATCGACTACCTCCTGGAGAGGCTGGTCCGCCGAATCCTGTTCCGGAAGCCGCGCACGGAACCCACCGATCACGTCGGGGCTTCGACCCGCGCCCTGGCGATGGCGATCGACGCCGTGGTCGTCAACGCCGGGCTGTTCACGGCGACCGCGGTCTTCGGCCTGCTCGCGTCATTCCTGGGACTCGACCTGGAGACCCCGTCCCGCCCGATCGTCACGCTCGGGGCATTCTCCTGGTTCGCCGTCAGCTCCCTCTACCTCTTCACCTTCTGGGCGATCTCCGGCCAGACCCCGGGCATGCGCTTCCTCGACATCCGCATCGAACGGAACGGCAGGGGCGGACTCGGCCCAAGGGCGGCCTTCAGGCGCCTGGTCGGCTTCTGGTTGGCGGTCATCCCGTTCTGCCTCGGGTTCATCGGGGTGGTCGTGCGACTGGATCGACGCGGCTTCCACGATCGCCTCGGGGGCACCGCTGTCTTCTACATAGACCCCGCCCGAGCCGATGCCCCCCACCGGCCCGCGGTCGTCGATCCGCGAAACGCGACGGCGTCACCCTGAGCCAAGCCACGGCCCGGACCGACGGGATCCGCGAGGGGCGCCATCCGGTTCGCGACTACCGCCCGACCCGGTTCGCGATAGATTCTGCAACGGGAGCCCGTTCTGGGTGTTGTGGTTGCAATTCATATATAGGGAGGAAGTACCTTGAGCTTTAGACGATCCATTGCAGTGCTGGTCTGTGCGTTTGCCGGCCTGGCCATCTGGGTGGCACCCGCCACCGCCGCCGACCCAGCGCCGGTACTTCCCGCCGGGCCGATCCTCCCTCAGTCCGAATGGCCCAACGACCCCGACTTCGCGAACTGCGACAGGCAGGACCCCGCCACCGGCTGCACCGGCGGCCAAGCGAACCTGTACGGCCCGATGGACGGCCTCTGCAGGGCGCCGGGCGGCACCGCCTTCACCGAACCGCGCCCGGACGGAGGCCTGCCCTGCTGGGCTCGCAACGCCACCGACCCCGAGGGGTCCTCCGGCATCAACGTCACCGGGGCCTGGGCCCAGGGGAACGTCGGACGCGAAGAGATGCTGATCGCCTACATCGAAGGCGGCGTCAACTACAGCGCGAACAACATCAAGGACGCGCTCAACTCGATCTTCATCAACAAGGGTGAGCTGCCCTACCCCCAGGGCCGTGGCGGCAACGACCTTGGTCGCTATGACTACGACGGCAACGGCCGCTTCGACATTCGCGACTACATCGACGACCGGCGGGTCAACCCGACCTGCGAGCCGGGCCAGTCGGACGACGTCATCGAGACCGAAGGCACCATCCGGACATGCATGACCGGTGGCCAGCACGAGTACATCCACAAGGTGAACATCGCCGGACCGCTCACCGCCTACCTCTCCCCCGAGGATCTGATCGCCGTCTTCGGTCACTGCAAGATCGAGAACAACCGCGTTTCCTCCTGCCCCGCAGGCGGCAAGTTCGACAACGACGGCAACGGCTACCCGAACGATGTCTCCGGCTGGAACGCCTACCACAACACCAACGACCCCCAGACCGAGGATCTGGCCTACAGCCACGCCTCGGGCCTGATCGGCGAGATGGGTGCCCAGGCGAACAATGGCTACGGCCGCGCCGGCAACTGTCGTGAATGCCGCGTGGTCCCGGTCAAGTCGGGAGCCGAGTCGGTCGGCAAGGCCGACGGCCTGGCCCCCGCGATCACCTACGCGGTCGACATCGGCGCCAAGGCGATGTCGACGGTCGTGGTTTCGTACGCCTACTCGAGCGCGCTGCGAGAAGCGGTCAAGTACGCCGTCGACAAGAACGTCCTGATGTCGATGGACTCCAACGACTTCGACTCGATGGATCACACCGACGGCCATCTCTTCGATGACGTCTTCCCCGGCAACGGCATCGTCGAGGACGTCGGAGGCCGGAATGTCCGTACCTTCCGCGCCCGCTCGAACGTGACCAGCTACGGCACCCACGCCCTCTTCAACGGGGGCGAGACCACGACCTCGGGCGCGACGCCGTTCCAGGCCGCGTTCCTCGGGATGGTCCAGTCGGCTGCCATGAACGCGGTCGACCAGAACAAGTACCCGCGCACCTTGACCCCGAACGAGGTCAAGCAGGTGCTGATCAACACGACCAGCGAGATCGTTCCCCAGCGTGACCATCCGACCGTGCCCAACCAGTGGCCCGGCAACCCTGACTCGAAGACCGACGCCACCCACACCAACTGGTCG
>JBEBXB010000173.1:0-5036 GCA_040391885.1 Conexibacter woesei
TCCATCGATTTGACGGCCTCGTATCCGTCGCCGTATCGCTTGGTCACGTGGTCCAGGACTATCTCTGCCATGGGTCGGTTCCTTTCTAGCCCTTGACCGCCCCGGAGGTGAGTCCGGCGACGATCCGGCGTTGGAAGAGCAGGACGAAGATGATGATCGGCACCGTCACGAGCACCGCGGCCGCGGCGATGTTGCCGGTCGGCTGGGTGAACTGTGAGTCACCGGTGAAGAAGGCCAACGCGGCGGGTACCGTGCGCGAGGCGTCGGACGAGGTCAGCGAGATCGCGAAGAGGAAGTCGTTCCAGGCGAAGATGAACACGAGGATCGCGGCCGTGAACATGCCGGGCGCGGCAAGCGGGACGATCACCTTGGTGAATGCCTGGAACGGGGTGGCGCCATCCATCTGGGCGGCCTTCTCCAGATCCCACGGGATCTCCCGGAAGAAGGCCACGAGGGTGTAGATCGCCAGGGGCAGCGAGAAGGTCAGGTAGGGGATGATCAGCCCGATCCAGGTGTCGTAGAGACCCAGTGCCCGCCACATGTCGAACAGGGGCCCGACCGTGGAGATCGGCGGGAACATCGCGATCGCCAGGGCCCCGGCCAGCATCATGCTCCGCCCCGGGAAATCCAGACGGGCGATCGCGTAGGCGGCGAAGCTGGCGAGCACGATCGAGATCGTGGTCGTGATCAGGGCGATGCCGAGCGAGTTGATCAGCGGCTTGATGAAGGGGCTCTCGGAGACCCCGCCCGTGAACAGGCCCTTGTAGTTCTCGAGCGAGAACTCGGTCGGGAAGAAGCTCTGGTCGGTGATCGTCGCCGGCGTCTTGAACGACAGCGAGATGATCCAGATGACCGGGATCAGGGCGAACAGGAGGACCAGCAGCAGTCCGATGCTCCAGAGGGTCTTCTCGCGTGCGGTGTGCTCCATCTCAGGCCTTTCCGCTTCCTGGTTGGCGGGTGCCGAGGCCCTTGACGAAGATGACGGCGATCAGCAGCACCGCGATGAAGATCAGGACCGAGACGGCCGAGCCGAGGCCCAGGTTGAGTCGGGAGATCAACTGGTTGTAGCCCAGGATCGAGACCGACTGGGTGTCCTGGGCACCCGCGGTCATGATGAAGATCGTGTCGAATATCCGGAAGGCGTCCAGGGTGCGGAACAGCAGGGCGACCAGGATCGCGGGCTTCATCAGCGGCAGCGTGATCCGCACGAATCTCTGCCACGCGGTCGCGCCGTCCACCTTCGCTGCCGCATAGAGGCCGTCGTCGATCGTCGTCAGGCCTGCCAGCAGGAGCAACGCCATGAAGGGGGTTGTCTTCCAGACCTCCGCCATGATGATCACCGCGAAGGCGCTGAACCTGTCGCCGAACCAGTCCATGTCGTCGCTGATCAGGGGCAGCTGGTTGACGAAGCCTGTGTCCGGGGCGAAGGCGAACTGCCAGGAGAAGGCGGCGACGACGGTGACGATCCCGTAGGGGATCAGGACGGAGGTCCGGACCAGCCCCCGGCCGAAGATGGCCCGGTGCATGATCAGTGCGATCGCCATGCCCAAGGCGAGTTCGATCGTCACCGAGATCACGCTCAGGAAGACGGTGTTGAAGACGTCGGTCCACCACAGCTCCGAGGTCAGGACCGCCTTGTAGTTGGCGAGGCCGATGAAGCCGCTCTCGTCCGGGAAACGCAGGTCGATCTGCTGCAGGGAGAGCACGAGCGCATAGCCGATCGGGTACGCGGTGACGGCGAGCATCGCGATCGCCGCCGGGGCACAGAGCAGCCAGCCCAGCCGCCGTTCGGATTTCGAGCGGTCGCTCAAAGTAGCCCCTCCCGCTTGACACCCTTCTCGACCTTGTCCTTCAACTCGTCGTAGCTCGGTCCGACGTCATCGGGGTCGATCTTGGTCGGGGGGTGGAGGGCGCTCTGTATGGAAAGGCTGACGTCCTGGTAGGCCGGGGTCACCGGGCGGGGGCCGGCCGACCGGATCGACTCCCTGACCAGATCCGCGAAGCCGGGGAAGGCCTCCTTCACCTTGGGGTCGTCGTAGAGGTCGGCCCGGGCCGGGGCGAGACCGTCCAGCTCGGTGACGACCAGCTGTTGGGCTGGTGCGGTCAGGCAGTTGGCGGCTTCGTAGGCGAGATCGGCGTTCTTGGAGTAGGAGCTGATCCCGAGGTTGAACCCGCCCAACGGCGGCTTGCTCTCACGGCCCTCGACGATTCCGGGGTAACGGGCGGCACCCATGTTCTCCGCGACCTTCGGGGCGTTCTCCTTGGCGCTGCCATAGGCGAAGGTGTAGTTGACCATGAAGGCGGAGCCCGTTTCGAATCCCAGCCGGGCGGTGTCCTCGTCGGAGGTGGTCAGGTTGGTCGGGGCGGCGCTGGAACGGGATAGGCGCCCCATCGATTCGAGCGCCACCGACGTCGGTTTCTCTTTCAGCTCGACGCTGGTCGGCCCAGAGAGGACCTGGGTTCCGGCCGACTCGATCATGGCGTTGGCCCACACCGTGAAGCCCTCGTACCGGTTCGCCTGGAGTTGGATCGTGCCGCCGTCGCCGCGACCGAGCTTCTCGGCCATCTCGATCATCTGATTCCACGTCTCCGGAGGCTTGTCGACCAGGTCGGTCCGATACCAGAGGAGCTGGGTGTTCGAATTGAACGGCGCGCCGTAGAGTTCACCGTCGAAGCTGGCGGTCTCGACGACGGGTGGGAAGACGCCCTTGGTCGCCGCCCGGGCATCGGCTCCCTTCCAGGGACGGATCCATCCCGCGTTGGCGAACTCCGCGGTCCAGACCACGTCCATCCCGATCAGGTCGATGGAGGGATCTTCCGCGCCGAGCCGCCTGACCAGCTGCTCGCGTTGCTGTGAGGCGTCGGTCGGGAGCAGCTCCAGGGCGATCTTGTACTTTCCGCCGGACTCCTTGGAGCAGGTCTCGGCAACCTTCTGGATCGAGCCGCCGGGCTGGATGGCTATGAACCACTTGAGTTCGACCGGTCCGCCGCCGTCGTCACCGCCGCAGCCGGTGAATCCGAGGCCGGCCAGGATGGCTGCGCTCAGCAGGACGAAGAGTCCTGGTCGCTTCCTTGCTGTTCCACCACCTCCACCCATGCCCCCGGACTACCCGGCGTCGCGGGTGGCAAACCACCGACGTCGCAGGCGCAACCCGGTTTGCGGGGCGCTGGCGCGTCTCGTCGCGGGGGCCGCCCGGTCGGCTACGCCTGGTTGCGGAGCTCGGCGGCGAGCGATACGGCGTCGTATGGCCCGACGTGCCGGACCCCGTCGACGAAGAATGTCGGGGTCCCGTGGGCGCCGGAAGCGTCGGCCGAGGCGACGTCCTCCTGGACTCGCTTCGCGTGACGGCCTTCCTCGACGTCCTTCACGAACCGGTCGACGTTGAGATTGAGGTGGCCGGCATACCCGATCAGGTCCTCCAAGTCGAGATCCCCCTGGTGCTCGAAGAGCAGGTCGTGCATCTCCCAGAACTTGCCCTGGGCCGCCGCGGCCTCGGATGCCTCCGCCGCCAGTTCGGCGTGGGGATGGACGTCGACCAGGGCCAGATGCCGGTGGACGTACCGCAGCTCGTCGCCCATCAGCTCGCGCAGCTCCTTGATCATGCCGGTCGCCCGTCCGCAGTACATGCACTCGAAGTCGGCGTACTCGACCAGCGTGTACGGCGCGTCGGCCGGCCCGCGGATGTGGTCCCTTTCGGGATCCACTTCCAGGTCGAGCTTGCGGGGCAGGCTGGCCGTGGTCTCGCCCCGGAGCACGGCGGCGAGGTGGAAGATGATCCAGCTGACCAGGACCGCGATGGCCGAGGCCAGCAGGATCCCGACGATCGCCTCGTTCTTCAGATCCTCGTCGGTGAAGGCCAGCTTGGCGATCAGGAGGGAGACGGTGAACCCGATGCCGGAGAGCGCCGCCCCGCCGACCACCTGGCCGTTGCCGATCCCGCGTGGCAGCTCTCCCAGCCCCGATCGGATCGCGGCCGCCACCCCGGCGGTGATGCCGAGGCACTTGCCGACGACCAGACCGAGGACGATTCCCCAGGTGAGCGTGGAGGTGAGGGCATCGGTCAGGACCCCGCCGCGAAGATCGACCCCGGCGTTGGCCAGGGCGAAAAGCGGCACGATCAGGTAACTGGCCATCGGGTGGAGCATCGTCTGCAGGCGCTCGTTCGGGGAGACGGCCTGCTGGACGCTCTGGCGGGCGGTGCGGGCGACCTCGGGCAGCGGCGATTGGCGGAAGGCGCGGGCTTTCTTCGCGGCCCGCTCCACATCCCGGGTCGGGGGCTGGTAGGCGACGACCAAAAGCCCCGCGAGCATGCCGGCGAGCGTGGCGTGGAAGCCGGACTCCATCGCGGCGACGACCAGGATCAGGCCGAGCACCAGGTAGGCGCCGTTGCGCCATAGGCCGAGTCGGGGCAGCAGCGGCAGCAGCACCAGGCAGACGACGCAGATGGCCACCGCGACAAGGTTGATGTCCCCCGAGTAGAAGAAGCCGATGATCGAGATCGCGACGATGTCGTCCACGATCGCCAGGGTGAGCAGGAACACCCGCAACTGGGTCGGGAACTTCGGTCCGACGATCGCCAGCGCCCCGAGCAGGAAGGCGGTGTCGGTGGCGATCACGATCCCCCAGCCGTTAGCCGCGGCGGTGCTGTGGGTCAGCGTGAGGAACAGCACGACGGGGATCAGCATCCCCCCGAGCCCGCCGATCACCGCGACGGCGACCCGCTTCTTCTCGGTCAGCTCTCCCATCGATATCTCCCGGCGGACCTCCATGCCGATGACGAAGAAGAAGAGCGCCATCAGCGCCTCGTCGATCCAGAAATGCACGCTGTGGTCGAGGGTCCAGGTACCGAGGGTGATGCTCAGATCGGTGGACCAGAGCGAGAAGTATGAGTCCGAGATCGGCGAGTTGGCCCAGATCAGGGCTACTACTGCCGCCACGAGCAGAAGCCCGGCACTGCCGGACTCGGTCGCCAGGAACTGGCGCATCGGCCGCGCCACCTGGGCGGCGAGGTCACGTCTGCTCTCTGTGTGGTCAG
>JBEBXB010000174.1:0-5023 GCA_040391885.1 Conexibacter woesei
CGGTGTTAGGCTCGGACCATCATGGCCAAGGCCGGTGACCGGTTTCAGTTTCCCGACGGAAGCACGTACGTCGTCAAACACGCTTCCAGCGAGTCCGACGGCGAATCGGTCGAGATGGAGTTCATCCTCCCCGGCGGATGTCTCCCTCCCCCTCCTCACGTTCATCCGTACCAGGTCGAGAGCTACACGGTGCTCGAAGGCACGCTCGAGGTAGTGATTGACGAAACCTGGCTCAGCTTGAAGCCCGGGGACTCAGCATCCGTACCGGCAGGTACGAGTCACACGTTTCGAAACACCTCCGGAGAGACCGTCCGGGTTCAGAACTGGCACCGACCCGCCATGGAGTTCGAGGACTTCATCCAGAGCATGGCCGAGAACATGAGCCGAGCTGGCGTCCGGAGCAAGCGCGATCCACGCGCCCTCCTCTACATGTCAATGGCTATGGCGGAGTACTCCGAAACGCTCTATCCCGCAAGAAGGCGAGAAAGCATCCCGATGGCACTGATGGCCAGGGTCGGGCGGGCACTGCGCCTCGGTGGTTGAGTCGCTACGCCCAATCGGTGCCGCACCTCGATCCTGGTGATCTGCGAAGCCTTGACGCAATCAGGGCACCGGTCTGAGCAGACATCAACCCATCCTCACGGCAACAGGCGGCGAAGGACGGTGATTCCGAAGTCGTGGGCTGCCTGGGTCAGTAGCTCTTCGGGTAGCGGCGTTGTCTCGACGACGCGGGCCGACTTTCCCTTGCTCGTCGAGAACAGCGCGATCGACTTCAGGGTTGTGGACGGGTCGCTTCGGGGCCGGTAGACGACGCCGTCGTGTCCGGCGCTGATCGCCTCGGCCCAGCTGCGCGTGAGTTCGTAGTCGGCGGTCGAGTGGATCTCGGCGTTGATGCCCGCCGCCTTCGCTTTGCGATTCGTAAGGTCGGCGAGGTTCCAAGACGAGCGGAGTTCCAACAGGCTGAGTCGGTACCGAGACGCCTGCCCACGGTCGATCGTGGCGCCCCGGCCCAGTACCTCGAGCAGACAGGTCATTGGATCCTCGGCCAGGTAGATCGTGCCCTTCGGTGGCTTGAGATTGAACCGTCCGTGGGGATGCGACGAGAGATTCCATGCGGGCGCCGTGGTGCGGTGGATTCGGGCCAGCCTCGTGCCCGGACCGAACTCCACGGTCGGCAGGGGCGGAAGCGGATCTGCCGGAGGCTTCAGCAATGCGGGATCAGTCGAACTGGCGGGCCACTGTCCGCTGCGCGGCGGTCAACAGCCGCTCGACCGCATCCGTATCGGCGGAGCCCGGGGCCGCGAGGAGCGAAACCGGCCTCTCCCCCTTGAGCTCCGGCGACGGGTTCGTGAAGAAGGTCGCCACCTCCCACTCGTCTCCGCCTCTTTCGCCGAACAGGGCGAGCACCTCGGCGACGCCGGGCCGGATCGATTGAGCGGCGGGATCGAACTGCCAGGCCGGGTACCGGATCCGGCCCCGCTCGTCGCGCAGCCGCAGCAGGCGACCGGACTGGAATGCCTTGCCCAGAGCCGCCCTGCTCACCCCGCCCAGTGCTTCCCGGGCCTCGTGGCTCTTGAGTAACGGCCCCAGCTGCTCCTGCCAGAGGGTCTCCGCGGCGAGAACCAGGGCGAGCCTTCGACCCGCCTTCTCGGGCCCTTCGCCAGGGTCCCCCACCCCCAGTTCCTTGAGGTTGCGGGCGACCTCTTCACCGACTTGATCGGCATAGGCCGTGGCTTGTGCGGTCGGAGTCATGACTACATTCTAGGACGAAACGTAAACCGCGTCAACCAAACCGGTCGGCTTGGTCCGTGCCCTCAACGGGGCGCGTACATCAGCACCGCGACCCCGACAAGTGCGAGGAGGGCCCCGCCGATGTCGAAGCGGTCCGGCCGAAAGCCGTCGAAGACCATCCCCCAGACGAGCGAGCCGACTATGAAGACGCCGCCGTATGCGGCCAGCACGCGGCCGAAGTTGTGATCCGGCTGGAGGGCGGCGATGGCGCCGTATCCCGCCAACGCGGCCGCCCCGGCGGCGGCGAACAGGAGACCGCGACCTTCCTTGATCGCCTGCCACATCAGATAGGCGCCTCCGATCTCCGCGACGGCGGCGAAGGCGAAGAGGGCGATCGACTTGGCGGCCATTACCGGATCATGTCAACCGCGGAGCCACTCCACCGTTGTCACAATACGAACATGAAGCTTAGGCGCGCTCCCGACGGACTGATCGCACTGAACGACGAGAATCGATGGATCTCGCTGGCCGCCGTGAAGGAGAGCTCCGGATCCGACCTGCTGAGCGACGCCCAGGTCCGCGACATGATCCCCTTCCTGGCCGCCGGCGACGAAGCCCGTGAAGCCGCAGCGTCACTGATCAACGGGCCGGCCGCCGCGGACGCGATCGTCGACCCCGGCACCGCCACCGTCCCCTTTCAACCCCGCTCGATGCGGGCCTTCATGCTCTGGGAGTCCCACCTGATTGCTTCCAGCCGGGTGCTCGTCAAGAAGTTCTTCCCGCCGCTCATGGCGAAGGCGGTCGCCGGCTACGAACGGGTCACGAGGAAGACCTTCCCGAAGCTGAAGCCGAACAAGCTCTTCTACGAGGTGCCGGTGTTCTATGTCGCCAACCACGGCGCGATCCTCGGCGATGGCGACGAGATGTGGTGGCCGAGCCACACGGGATACCTCGATTTCGAGCTGGAACTGGCCTTCGTGCTTGCCCGACCGTTGGCCGACGCCGGTCCCGACGAGGCCCGGCAAGCCATCGGGGGATGGTTCGTCCTCAACGACTGGAGCGCCCGGGACATCCAGGCGGACGACGCCCGCCACAACATCTTCGGCCCGGTAGTGAAGTCGAAGACCTTCGCGAACTCGATCGGAACAGACCTGATCACGGCGGACGCGCTCCCGGACTGGACCCAGGCCACCGGGCGGGTGCGGGTCGACGGCGAGATCTGGTGCGAAGGCAGCACCGCCGGGCCTCAGCACGACGTCGGCGAGATGCTCGCGTTCGCGTCGATGGGCGAGCGCCTGGAGCCGGGTGACGTGATCTCGACCGGAACCATGCCCGGCTGCTGCGGCCTCGAGCTCGATCGATGGATCCAACCCGGGCAGACGGTCTCCCTGGAGATCGACGGGATCGGGACGTTGGAGAACCGCATCTCCGCCGACGCCGAACCGCACACCGCTTTCCCGGGCCTCCCGTGAGCCCGCACCGGCCCGAGCCGGAGACCAACGCCGAGCCGCAGGCCCGCTCTCGCTCTCACTAGCATCAGGTGCGTGAGCAACGAAATTCCGCAGACAGTCGACCTGATGCACCTCGGACAGCCGGGGGCCATCGCCGCCCACCTCTTCGACGGCGTGATCGTCGACCCGGGCTGCGAGAAGACGGTCGACCGCGTGATCGAGGCACTCGACGGTGAGGCTCCCCGGGCGATCCTCCTGACCCATATCCACTTCGATCACGCCGGCGGCACCGGCCGGCTCGTCGAGCGCTTCCCTGACGTCGAGGTGTGGGTCCACGAGCGGGGCGCCCCCCACATGATCGACCCGACCCGGCTGGTCTCCAGCGCCCGCGGCGTGTTCGGCGAGCACTTCGACTTCCTCTGGGGCGAGGTCGTGCCGATTCCCGAGCGGAACATCCGGGTCCTGTCCGGCGGTGAGAGCGACGGAGGTTGGGACGTCGCCTACACCCCCGGTCACGCCAAGCATCACGTCTGCTACTTCCACCGGCGGAGCGGCACCGCCTTCACCGGCGACGTGACCGGGGTGCGCATCGGCGGCGGCCCCGCCTTTCCCCCCACCCCGCCCCCGGACATCGATGTCGACCTCTGGCACGACTCCCTCGAGATCGTTTCCGCCTGGGAACCCGACCGGCTCGTCTTCGCGCACTTCGGTCAGACGACGGATGACGTCCAGGCCCAGATAGCGATGGTCCACGAAGCCCTTGACCTCTTCACCGAGACGGCGAAGACGGCCGATGCGGCCGGGATGGCCGACTGGATCCGAGCCTGGTTGCTCGGGCAGGTCGACCAGGAGACCGTCGACAGCTACTGGCGGGCCGGTCCCTTCGAAGGGATGTGGTCCGGCCTCGACCGCTACCTGAAGCAGACCGCGAGCTAGGCCGTGGCCTCAGATTGCGCGCCCGCCTCGGTCCGTTCGTCCTGAATCTTCCGATACTCCTCGTTCAACGCCCATAGCGTCGCCGTCACCGGGACGGCTATGAACGCACCGATCACCCCGCCGAGGATGCCCCCGGCCGTGACCACCGCCAGCGTCACCATCGGGTTCAGCCTGACCTTGCGGCGATACACCAGCGGACTGATGGCGTACCCCTCCAGCTGCTGGACGGCCAGGCTCACCCCCGCGATGATAAGGGCGGCTTCCACGCCCACCCCGGCCAGCGCGACGAGAGTGGCGACGATCCCGGAGACCCAGGCCCCGATGATCGGGATGAAGGCGAGGACGAAGACGATCGCGGTCAGGGCCGCCGCCAGCGGAACGTCGAGGATGAACAGTGCGGCGCCGATCAGGACGGCGTCGAAGATCGCGACCGTGGTCACGCCACGGACATAGCTGCCGAGGGTCGTCCAAGCGACTTCGCCGAGCCGGCCGGCCACCTCGGCGCGGCTTTCATCCCGGAAGCGATCCCGGAACCACCGGAAGGCGCCTCCCGCGTCGGAAAGCATGTAGATCAGAAAGGCGAACGCGAGGACGAGACCGGCAGCTGCCGAAGCGGCGGCCGTCACCCCGCCCAGGACCCCTTTCATGATGTCGCCGGTGCCCTCGCTGATCCGATCGCCCACCTTGGACACCTCTTCCTTGACGTCGGCCTCCGACCAGTCGAGCGGGCCAGAATGGGTGGCTATCCACCCGGCCGCATCCTCGGCACCCTGCCGGGTCTGGTCGGGCGGTGGAGGTGGAGGGAGCTCGGACGGACCCCCGGGCCCCCACCCACAAGCCAACGCTAGACGCCCACGAACCGAGCTAGGCCGAGCGGCAGCCCCCCCCCTACCGCACCACCCGCC
>JBEBXB010000175.1:0-4919 GCA_040391885.1 Conexibacter woesei
GGGTGGGGGAGTCTCGCTCAGATCCGGTCGCTTCGCTCCGGGTCCCGGCGAATTTGGTTAGTGGCCGTGGTTGGTTAGGAGCTTGTGGACTTCGGCTCGGGCTTGGGCGGTTTCGCGGAAGTGGACGGCGTGGATGCCGAGGTCGGAGGCGGCCTCGCAGTTGATCTCCATGTCGTCGATGAAGATGCAGTTCGCCGGATCCAGCTCGACGCGGCCGAGAGTCAGTTCGTAGATCCGCGGGTCCGGCTTGCGGACTCCCACGAAGGCCGAGTCGACGACCGTCTCGAAGAGCTCGTCCACAGGCAGCATCGAGCGCCAGGTCGCCTCCCATTCGCGGACGTTGTTGGTCAGCAGGGCGGTCCGGTAACCGTCCCGCCTCACCTCCCGGATCAGGTCGATCATCGCCTGATTCGGGTCGAGCGCCTTGAACAGGGAAAGGCCAAAAGCCTGGATGTCGGGCCGATGCCCGAGAAGCGGCTCCAGCCCGATCGCGAGCTGGTCGGAGAACTCCCTCTCGGAGATAAGGCCGCACTCGAGCTCGAACAGCGGGTTCTTGCCGCTTTCCTCCGTCAGCCGCTTGAGCGCCTTGCCGAAGGCGGTCGGCGGGATGCCGGCGTTGTCCTGCAGCGCCATGAAGGCATCGGCCAGCGGCGTGGTCAGCACCCCACCGAAATCCGAGATCACCATCTTGATCCGGGGTCGATCTCCTCCGGGGGACGTCGCGTCCTGGGCCGCGCTCATGCCGCCACCTTCGCGGGCCTCGTGATCTCGTACCGGCCCAAGCCGAGGTGACCGTCGAGGGACCACCGGAACAGCGCCGTGTTGACCACACCCGACGCGAGCTTGGCGGTACACCCGGACACGACCGTGCCGGCGCCATGCAGCACCGCCACGTCATCGGACGCCGGCCACAGCTCCAGGGTCGCGCGGTGCTGCCGGCCGGCCCCGTCGTACTCGGTCGAAAGGAGAGCCTCCTCGAACTCGATGTAGCCGCCGGGATGGCTGATCGCCGCGACGGCCTCCTCCTCCGAGTGACGGTCCGAACCCGCCGGTCTGGCAGCCGCCACACAGAGCAGGCCCCCGTCGGCGAGGATCACGGTCAGGTCACGCCTGAGCGTCCCGTGAGCCGGCTCCTCCGTCCGGGCATGGAGCACCCCGGAGCAGTCGAGGGCGATCGTCCGGTCTCCTTCCACGAGTTTGCCCTTGACCTCGATCAGGCGCGCCTCGCGTCTGCCGGTCAAACCTCCTTCGAAGACGATCGGCTCCCCGGCCGGCCCGATCTCCACCTCGAGCTCACCGCGCTCCGTCTCCAGGGAGAGAGGGGCGCCGTCGGAAAGCGGGTCGAGGCCCCCGGCCGGGATCGGCGCGGCGGCGATCACGTCGTCGCCCAGCATGATCGCCCCGTTGCCACCGCCCGTGAGACTCACGAAGAGCCCGCTTTCCGGGTCGAGGACTTCGACCGAAAAGGTCTTGAGGTCAGGATGGGCGATGTCGGAATCGGCGTTCAAGAATGCTTTCGGTCCTGTCAGCTGCGGTCGTTTTCAGGTGCGGGCTGAGGCCCGTCCCCCTCGTTTCCTGAGGGTAGCTGCCGGGATGCGAGATCGTCTTCGTCGAACGGGTCGGTGACGTCGACCGCCTCACCCTCGACGTCGTACTCCCGATTGCCTGCCCGGTAACCCTGGTACTGCTGCGCACTCCAGGTTCCGGCAGCGGTGACGGTGCGGAACCGCGCGGCGAGAAGCCAGAAGAGCAGGATTCGGATGAGGAACCGGGTCGGCGGAAAGAGCAGGAACAGGCCGATCCCAGAAGTGATGAAGCCTGGGATCATCAGCAACAGGGCCCCGGAGGTGATCATCACCCCGTCGAAGGCTTCGCGGGCCGGCGGCTTTCTTTCACTGACCGCGCCACGAAGACGTTGCCAGTGGGCACGGCCGCGATGACGCAGCACCAGCATGCCGCCCACGGCCGAGCAGAACAGAAGGAAGAGCATCCAGAAGAAGCCGATCGCCTGGGCCACCTGGATCATCACGAAGAGCTCCGCGACGGGCCAGATGATCAGCAGCGCGAGGATGATCACGAGAGGCATGGGCACAAGATTATGGGTTGGCGGGTCCCGCCTGGCGGAGGTCCGCGGGCAGCGGTGGGGTTGCCGGCCGTTCGGGGTGGCTAGGATTGGGTCATGGCTGAAGATCAGGCGACGATGCCGACCGAAGAAGAAGTGTTCGAGGCTCTCGAAGATGTGATCGATCCCGAGTTGGGGCTCGATTTCGTTTCTCTGGGGCTGGTCTACGACGTCGATGTCGAGCAGCCCGACGTATACGTGACCTTCACCCTGACGACACCGGCGTGCCCGATCGGCCCGCAGGTGTCCGAGCAGATGAAGGAATTCGTCGGCAATCTCGACGGCGTGCGCGACGTTCACCCGAAGATGATCTTCGATCCGCCGTGGTCGCCGGAGATGATGACCGACGACGCCAAGTTCGCACTCGGCTTCTGAACGTCCCCCTACGCTAGATAGAGTTCTCGACCTGCTCGGCGGCTTCGGTCAGCTCGTCGAGCGAGAGGTCGATCGCTTCCGCGACCTTGCGGATGTCCGGCATGGCGTCGTAGTCGCCGATCAGGCCGATGTTGACCTCCCCGTCGTAGCTCATCACCCCGACCGCCAGGGCGTGATCCTTGGCGAGGAAGGCGATCGGCATCGGCTGGACGAGCTTGCGTCCCAGCACGTAGAGCGGCATCTGCGGCCCCGGCACGTTGGTCACCAGCAGGTTGAATAGCCGGGTCGAGAACGTCAGGCGCGCCGCCTGGGCGAGCAGCGTCGGCGGCGCGAAATCGTTGAGACGGGCGATGACCTCGGCCCCGAGCGCCTGCTTCGACTGCTTGAGGCCGTCCATCGCGGCGCTCACGATCTCGAGGCGGGCGACCGGGTCCGGCTCGTAGACAGGCAGGGGCGCTCGCATCGTCGTCAACTTGTTGCCGAGCTGCCCGCGCTCGTCGTCGCCGCGGACGGAGACAGGGACCATAGCCCGCAGCTCGAGCCCCTCGGTGTCGATCTCTCGCTCGATCAGCCACCGTCGAATGGCGCCGGCGGTGACCGCCAGGACCACGTCGTTCACGGTCGTGCCGAAGACGTTCTTGACCAGCCGGAACCGGTCCAGCTTCGCCTGGGTCCAGGCGATCCGCCGGTGCGGCCCGATCGACACGTTGAGCGGGCCGGAGGGGGCCGCGTCCGCGAAGGCACGGGCGACCTCGGCCAGGCCCTCGGCGCCGTCGCCGATCCTGTCCGCGAGCGTCGAGGGGTTGCGGACCGCCCCGAGCGCCTTCTCGCCGAGCCGCAGCGGCGTGGTGCCGAGATCCCCGACCGAGCGCTTCAACAGGTTCAGCGACGAAGGTTCGGGCTCCGGGCTCCACGGTCGTTCGGAGGCGACCGGTTCGGCGTCAGGGGTGACGTCGAAGATCACGGTGCCGATGTCGACTCCGGAGACCCCGTCGATCATCGCGTGGTGGCTCTTGATGATGACCGCGAACCGGTCGCCCTGGAGCTCCTCCACGAGGAACATCTCCCATAGGGGTTTCGACCGGTCGAGCCCCTGCGAGAAGATCCTCGAAGCGAGGGTGATGAGCTCCCGATCCCCGCCGGGGGACGGCAGCGCCGTGTGGCGCATGTGGTAGCTCAGGTTGAAGGAAGGATCGTCGGCCCAGAGGGGGCGTCCCGTCCCGAAAGGCGGGTAGACCAGCTTCTGCCGGTAACGGGGGACGAACTGGAGCCGGGACTCGATGTGGGCCTCGAACTCTTCGTATGCGGGTGGCTCGCCGGCGAAAATCATCACGGCACCGATGTGCATGTGAGAGTTCTCGTTTTCGTTCGTCAGGAACTGTGCATCTATGGCTGTCAGACGGTCCAGCCGGTCGTTCGGCGATTCCATTCTTCCCCCTTCAGGATTCGGTCGAACACTACTCCGGTACCCTTGGTCCATGTCCTCGACTGCCATCCCCGGCCCGGAGCGGGTCATCCTCGCTGCCCCACGCGGTTACTGCGCCGGTGTCGACCGTGCCGTTCAAACCGTCGAACGAGCTTTGGATCAGCACGGTGCACCGGTTTACGTCCGCAAAGAGATCGTCCACAACAAGCATGTGGTGGAACAACTCGCGGAACGGGGAGCGATTTTCGTCGAAGAGGAAACCGAGGTGCCGGAGGGCGAGATCGTCGTCTTCTCCGCCCACGGCGTATCGCCCGCCGTCCATGAACGTTCCGCCCAGCGTCAGCTGCGCACGATCGACGCGACCTGCCCGCTGGTGACGAAGGTCCACGTCGAAGCCCGGAAGTTCGCGGCTGACGGATACACGATCGTGATGGTCGGTCACGAAGGTCACGAGGAAGTCGAAGGCACCATGGGCGAGGCGCCCGATTCCATCGTCCTGGTCCAGACGGTCGACGAGGTCGACGAGCTGGTGCTGGAAGACCCCGATCACGTCGCCCTGATCACACAGACGACGCTTTCGGTCGACGAGACGGCCGAGATCATCTCCCGCCTCCGCGAACGCTTCCCCGGGATCGTCACGGCCAAGGGTGAGGACATCTGTTACGCCACCACCAACCGTCAGATCGCGGTCAAGCAGCTCGCCCGCGAGTGCGATCTCGTGCTGGTCATCGGCTCGACCAACTCTTCCAACTCGAACCGCCTGGTGGAGGTCGCCCGCGACCACGGTTCCGAGTCGTGGCTGATCGACAACCACACCCAGGTTCAGGAGGAGTGGCTCGAAGGCGTGAAGACGGTCGGCATCACCTCCGGGGCTTCGGCCCCCGAAGAGCTAGTCCAGAACCTGGTTCAGCTGTTCCGCGATCGCGGAGCCACCGATGTCTCCGAGCTTCGCACGGTCGACGAGTCGGTCCGCTTCATGCTGCCCAAGGAGATCCG
>JBEBXB010000176.1:0-4908 GCA_040391885.1 Conexibacter woesei
GCACCGCCTTCATCAGCGACGTCGGCATGACCGGTGCCCGCGACTCGGTGCTCGGCGTGCGCAAGGAGCAGGCGATCGAACGGATGCGTACCGGCATGCCGGTGCGGTTCGAATCCGCCGACGGAGACGTCTGGGTGATGGGCGCCGCGGTCGAGATCAACGAGAGTGGCCTCGCCGACTCGATCGAGCCGTTCATGGTTCCGGCTTGAGGAGCCCTACCCGCGTCCTACGCGAAGTGATCGCGGATCACGTCGACGACGTCGCGTAGCGCCCACGGACCGTCCGCGGAGCGCGAGTAGCCGGGCAGGTCGGGCCCGCATCCGTTGAACAGCAGCGGGCCTTCGGAATCCTCGCGGCGGAGCGATCCGTGCGAACCACCCGGAACGTGGGTCACCCCGCCCCAGTCGACGCACTCGTACCCGAGGGTCGCCGAGATCATGATGTCGCCGGAGTGGGGCCCGCAGGCGGCGGACCAGAGTCGGCCGAGGGCATCCGGATAGACGGGGGTCTCGACGACGCCCGATTCGACCGCCGCTTCGAGCGCCTCCAGGTTTCCGCTGATCGACCAGGCCCGGCCCCTCCGGTCCAGCACCGTTTCACGCGCATGCCCGCGGCCGGTCGCGGTGGAGACCGCCGGGCGAAACCGGAACGGCTCGGGCGGATTCTTCGTGCCGGGGGCCGGTTGGAAGTCGAAGCGACGGCCGTCGCGCTCGACGACGACGCGCATCCGGTCGGCGTCCGGCCCCGGGCGGGTACCGGTCCGGACTATGGGAACCCCATCTTCGTCCTCGGTCCAGATCACCAGCTCGACTCCGTCCAGCCGGGCGGCGTGGCTCCGGACCAGCTGATGCCTCTCCGGGGAGACGTTCTGCAGGTGGCCGTCGCCGGCCAGCAGGTAGAGGTGGGCGGCCCGGGAAGTCGGGCTGACCGCGATCTCGGCCAGGTGAGGTTCGTCCTCCGACGGGCGCAGCACCCGCCAGCGGTCGGCCATCCAACCGATCAGGTCGAGCTCCCGGTCGACGTCGGTGTGAGCGTGATCGGCCAGGAGGATCAAGGCGTGCTCGGCGAGGAATGGCTCGATGCCGCCGGCGGCCCGGACCACCTCGGCCATGCATAGGTCGGCCCGTTCGATCGATTTGGTGGACTCCAGAGGCCCGTGGCGATGCGAGTAGTTGTCGTTGTCCGGGAAGGAGAGCAGCAGGAAGTCGAATCGGTCACGGGCGATCAGCTCGGCGGCACAGCAGGCGGAGTAGCCGTCCCGGCGACCGGGGACGTTGCTCGCCTTGCAGGGCACCTCCATCGAGGAATAGAGATCGCCGTAGAAGAGCTCCTTCGGCCCCCAGGTGCCGTAATGGAACTTGAGGAGACCAGCGTCGATGGCCCGTCCGGTCAGCCCCGCCAGGGTGACATCGTGGCGGTGGCGGCCCCGGTAGATCAGAAAGGGGGTGCTGGCGGTCCGGATCCCACGGTCGTCGAGGGTTTCGAAGATCGTCTCGACCCCAGGGTTCAAGTGGTCGAGGTTCATGTTGTAGACGAGGTCGTGGAGCGAGCGGAAGAATCCGAAAGCCCGGGTGGCTTCGAGCGACGAGCCGTACTCGACGTAGCGTCGCTCCACCCGGTGGTACCAGTTCATGCCGGCGATCCAGTGTTCGTCGGCGCCGGCGCCGGTGACCATCTCCGCCGAAGCGACGGGAGTGACCGACGGAAACGAGGAAACGCAGTCGCTGACCAGCGTGCCGCGCTTCAGCAGGCGGGAGAAGGTCGGCGCGCGACCCTCGGAAATCGCCTGTTGGAGCATGTCGGTCCGGAGGGAGTCGACATACGCCAGTACAAGCTTGCGTCCCATCTATCGCAGGATGCGAAGACCGGCGTGCTTGCGATCGGCCTTGCGGCGGCGGGAAAGACCGAGCCACACCAGAGCGACGGCCGGAAGGATCGCGAAGTAGGGCAGGAAGATCGTGATCACCGCGATCACGAGGGCGACGACGATCGCGATGAAGATCAGGGCGGCTGTGCCACCTCGCCTCGTCGCGCCGGCGATGATCCCGCTCACGATCGCGCAGGAGACGGCCGCGACCAGCCCGGTGACCAGCGTTCCGAGCCAAGTCGAGCCATCGAAGACAGACGCGGCGAGATAGCCGAGCACCAGGCCGATGACGGCGGCCAGCAGGGTCATGCGGCCCCTGGCCGACCCT
The DNA here is from genome assembly GCA_040391885.1 of Conexibacter woesei. Taxonomy (GTDB): domain Bacteria; phylum Actinomycetota; class Thermoleophilia; order Solirubrobacterales; family 70-9; genus 67-14. Next base: position 2,196 of record JBEBXB010000176.1, read on the forward strand.
TCCAGGCCGGTGGTTCCGGCGATCATCCCGGTGGCAATACCGATTCCGGTGGCAAGGCAGATTGTCTCGAAAGCGTCGATAAGGGCAGAATAGAAGGATGGCCGCGCAACCACCTCCCCGGCGTCCCGCCACCAGGTCCAAGGACCTCGAGCGATACGCGTCCCTGTTCGCGAAAAGGACCCGGGTGATGCGGTCCTCGGTGATGCGGGACATCATGGCGATCACGGCCCGGCCCGAAGTCATCTCGCTGGCCGGCGGTCTGCCCGACACCTCCACGTTCCCCGCGGAGACTTTCGCCGCGGAGATGGACCGGATCACCAAGACTTCCCTGGCGGAGGCGCTGCAGTACGGACCGACCGAAGGGGTGGACCTGGTCCGGGAACAGATCACCAAGGTGATGGCGGCCGAAGGGATGGAGGTCGATGCCCGGGAGGTGACGGTCACGACCGGGGGCCAGCAGGCGATCGACCTGATCACCAAGATCCTGATCGACCCGGGCGACGTGTTGATCTGCGACGCCCCCACCTATCCCGGGGCGCTTCCGACCTTCTGCTCCTACGAGGCGGACATCCGTCAGATCGAGTGCGACGGCGACGGCATGAGGATCGACATCCTCGAGGAGACTCTCGCCGAGCTGGCCGCCGAGGGCAGGAAGCCGAAGTTCATCTACTCGGTCCCGACCTTCCAGAACCCCGGTGGGGTGACCCTTTCCCTGGAGCGGCGACAGCGGCTGGTGGAGTTGGCCGCCGAGCACGAGATCATCGTGGTCGAGGACAACCCCTACGGGCTGCTCCGCTTCGAGGGCGATCCGCTTCCCACCCTCTACAGCCTCGACGGCGGCAACTACGTCGTCTATCTCGGGACCTTCTCGAAGATCCTTTCGGCGGGTCTGCGGATCGGCTGGCTGGTGTCGCCGCGACCGATCCGGGAGAAGATCGTGCTCGGCAAGGGCGCTTCCGATCTCTGCACGTCGACTCTGACCCAGGACTTCGCCGGTCACTACTTCCGTGACGGCAACTGGCGGGAGTACGTCGACGAGTTGACCGCGATCTACCGGCGGCGCCGGGACACGATGATCGACGCGATGTCCGAGTACTTCCCGCACGGCTCGAGCTGGAACAAGCCGACCGGGGGCCTTTTCGTCTGGGCGACGATGCCGGAGGTCCTCAACACCGAGGACCTGCTCGCCAAGGCGTTGCTCAAGGGGGTGGCGTTCGTGCCCGGGACCGGGGCCTACGTCGACGGCCGGGGTGCCAGTTCGATGCGACTCAACTTCTCCGGGGTGAAGGAAGCCGAGATCATCGAGGGAATCCGCCGGATCGGCGCTGTCGCCCGCGAGCAGCTGCAGCTCTACGAGACGATGACCAGCACCGAGGAGATGCGCCTGCCCGGACGGCCACCGGAGGATGTGACTCCCCAGCGGCGAGACGGGGAAGCCGGGGGGACGGACCGATGAAGGTCGCCGTGCTCCAAGGCGGCCGCTCGCTGGAGCGGAGCGTCTCGCTGCGTTCCGGGGCGCGGGTGGCAGAGACCCTGGCCGGGCTCGGCCACGAGGTCGACGAGCTGGATCTGTCCGCCGACCTCGTTTCACGCCTCGGGAAGTCCCGTCCCGACGTCGCCTTCATCGCGCTTCACGGGATCGAGGGAGAGGACGGCACCATCCAGTCGCTGCTGGAGCTGCTGGGGATCCCGTACACCGGGCCTCGTGTGGCCGCCTGCCAGCGCTGCATGGACAAGGTGCTCGCCAAGTACATCCTGCGGGAGAACGGCCTGCCGACCCCGGACTGGGTGACCTACAGCGAGGCCGCCATCCGGGACTTCGGAGCGGCCTCCACCTTCAGCGCCGCGATCGAGCGGGTCGGCTTGCCGCTCGTAGCGAAGCCCGCCTCCCAGGGATCGTCGCTGGGAATCAAGGTCGTGACCGAAGCAGAACGGCTGCCCGACGCGCTGATCACCGCGCTCAGCTACGACAGCCGCGCCCTGCTCGAACGGTGGGTTCCCGGACGAGAACTGGCGGTATCGGTGCTGGGGGATGAGTCCCTACCGATAGTCGAGGCCATCCCGAAGGACAGCAACAGCTTCGATTTCGCGGCCCGTTACGAGATCGGCGGGGCCGACTTCATCTGTCCTGCAGAGCTGACCGACGCCGAATCAGAAGAGGTCCACCGCGTGGCCCTTGCCTCCTATGAGGCCTTGGGCTGCTCGGGTTTCGCCCGGGTCGACCTGATCCTCGGCGAATCGGGCCCGGAAGTGCTCGAAGTCAACGCCGTTCCGGGCCTAACCGAGACTTCGCTTCTTCCGCAGGCCGCAGAAGCCGGCGGAGTGTCGTTTGAGGACTTGGTCGAGCGATTGCTCGAACTGGCGTTAGAAGCGAGCTGAGAGCGCCGCTTTTTCGCCGCGATCAGGAATCCTGCAGGAAGTCCTCTGGGGAGACGTCGTCGAGGAAGTCCTTGAAGCGTTCGACGACCTGCTCGTTGTCCTCGATCGTCTGGTCGAACTCGATCGACGATTCCTCGATGACGTCCTCGGCCACGAAGATCGGGGCCTGGACCCTTACGGCCAGGGCCAACGCGTCGGAGGGACGCGAGTCGATCTCGACCTCGGTGCCGGTGACGGAGAGGGTGATCGTGGCGTAGAAGGTGTTGTCGCGAAGCTCGTTGATCGAGATCCGTTCGCACTTGGTCTCCACCTGATCGAGCATGTCGACCATCAG
>JBEBXB010000177.1:0-4896 GCA_040391885.1 Conexibacter woesei
TCAGCTGAGTTCCTGGGCGAGGCCGACGAGGATGCCTTCCGGGCCGCGGATGTAGCAGAGCCGATATGAGTCCTCGTACTGAACTATCTCGCTGCCGACTAGCTGAGCGCCGTGCGCGCGGAGCCGAGCGACCGTCTCGTCAATGTCATCCACGGCGAACATGACGCGGAGGTAGCCCAGAGCATTCACCGGGGCGCTGCGGTGATCTGCGACCACACTGGGCTCGAGAAAGCGCGAGAGCTCCAGTCGGCCGTGACCGTCCGGCGTGCGCATCATCGCGATCTCGACGCGTTGGTCGCCAAGGCCGGTGACGCGTCCGGCCCACTCACCCTCCACCACGGTTTGGCCTTCGAGCTCAAGACCGAGCTCGCGGAAAAACTCAATCGCCGCTGCGAGATCTTCGACGACGATGCCGACGTTGTCCAGCCTGACGGTCATCTGATCAATCTACTCGCGATTGGACGGAATCCAGCAGGCATCGGCCAGCGGAGTTCGGGCCTGCCTATATTTGACCCATGGATCGGGACCTCGCTCACGTCGACGCTCCAGAGCGGGTCAGCCACCGTTACCACCTGATCCGGGTCATCGTCACCCTCAGCACCGTCGGCGTCGTCACGATGGTGATCGGGCTCGCCGCGCTGGTCGACCCGGAGAACCTCCACCCTCTTCGGTACTTCGGCGGGTGCGCCATTGTCGCGATCGTATGTGGCCTGGCCGTTCTGTATCTCCTCAAGGGAGGTGGCGGATCGACCACGTCGGTTGAGGCGGCGATGCTGGCCGGGTTGTTCGCCACCTACGCGAACACGATCTACGGTGGGCTGCTCGACGTCGACCCTTGGTGGCAGGTCTGCGGCTATCTGGTGGTGATCCTGATCGCCGGCGGGGTCTCGCTGCGTCGCTGGTCGACCTTCTGCTTCTTCGCCGCGGTCGGCCTGGCTGTCTGGGCGGTCGCGATCGGAGGAGCCGACGAGTCCAGCGAGTTCCTGTTCGACAGCTTCGTGCTGATCCTCCTCGGAACAGTGGTCGCGGCGGCCATCCTTTGGCTGTTCCGGATCGAGCGCAACCGGGTCGCCGAGCTGAACCGGGAGCTCCAGAGGAACGCGGCGCACGATCCCCTGACCGGCGTGCTCAACCGGCACGGGCTGCTCAGCGCGACGCTGCTGACCAGTGACGTGGACCGACAGGCGTGGTGCGCATACGTGGACGTCGACTACTTCAAGTCGATCAACGACCTGCGCGGGCATGACCACGGCGACGAGGTGCTGCGCGCGGCCGCCGATTCGCTGGCCGATGCCGGCGGCGACCTCACCGCGCGCTGGGGCGGGGACGAGTTCGTCACGCTCGGCTTCGGGACGCCGCCCGGCGAGGAAGAGATCCAGGCACGAATCGAGTTGGGGATCGGTGAGATCGAGCCGGGTGCGGCGGTCACCGTCGGGGTGGTAACCGGACGGGCGCGGGACGGAGCTGACCTCGATCAGTTGATGCGAAGGGCCGACCGGAGGATGTACGAGCGCCGCGCTGCAGCCCGTGGCGAGCAGCCCCCGGCCACGGCCTGATCTCGGGGAGCGTTCCTACCGCCGGGTCAGCGTGAGGCTGCGAGCGGAAAGCAGGTCGGTCCAGGTGGCCACGTTCGATCGGGTCGGTGGCGGGGATACATATTGAGCCGCCGCAAGCTGGATGAGAAAATGCTCGCGCATGACGGTCAGGAAGGGCGAACCCCTGAACGCCTTGAAGCAACCGTGCGCCGCCCCGTCGAAGTAGCCGAGCCAGACCCCGGCAGCACCGCGACGGGTTATCGCCTTCGTGTTCATCGAGTGGTTGATGCGCGCACGTTTGGTCCGGACGGTCACGAGCCGCTGGTTGATCCGCCGGACCTCTCTGTTGAGAGAGGCGCGCTTTCTCTGGCCGGAGTTGCGGATCTGGCGATTTACCGCCTTGCGTCGGTTGAGGAGCGTGAGCTCGTTGCGGTCGAGCGTGAGAAGACGCGGCTGATTTTTCAGAAGCAGCCGATCCAGATTGAGAATGAATCTCTGCTGAAGGGTGGAGAAATAGGCGTCGGCTTCCCTGGTCTTCGCCTTGCATTGGGACGAGAACGGCTTGAAGGACTTCCGCTTCGCCCGGCCCAGGCATCCGGCCCGGTGGAGTCGTTTCGTGAACCAGCCTTCAGCCTTGAACTGCCTGTTCCCCTTCTTGACCGTCTTGATGATCGGGGTGACGCACTTCCCTTGCGGCGGCAGCTGAGCCCCGTGGGCGTTCGATGCGACCAGGAGGGTCAGCGCGCCGACCAAAGCGAAGGACAGACCTGCCAGGGAACGTGTCATCGGTCGATCGTACCGGGTCCCGGCCCGAGTCTTGCCCGCAGGCTCCGATCGGCCGACCCTGACTCGATCGATTATTAATTGGTCGATCGTTTATTATTTCTCCCACGAACTTCGAAATGACTGGAGAGGACTGATGAGCGGGGATGCAGAACTGGATTTCGAGACCGAGGACGAAGCGCTGCAGGTGTTGATGGACGGCGACATCGACAAGGTGATGGCGGGCCTCGACCGGATCGTCGAGGCCGCCCCCTCCTACGAGAAGCTGTTCATGAGGTGGCAGCGTCAGCACTGGTCGACCGAGGACTTCGACTTCACCGAGGACGCCCGACAGTGGAACGACCCGGACCTGATCACCGACGAGGAACGCCGGTTCATGCTCTTCGGCTTCTCCCAGTTCTTCCTCGGTGAGGAGCGGGTCACGGTCGAGCTGCTTCCCTTCGCCATGGGCGCCCCCTCGCATGAGGCCCAGGCTTTCCTCACCACCCAGATCTCCGATGAGGCCAAGCACATGGTCTTCTTCGATCGCTTCTACCGCGAGGTCCTCGGCATGGAAGCGGCCGACATCGGTGCGATGCTCGATTCGCAGCGCGTCAACGTGAACGAGGACTGGGAGAAGCTCTTCGACGGCATCCTCCACGACTGCGCCGACCGGCTGCGACTCGACCCGTCCGACTTTCCCGCCCTCGTGCGCGGGGTCACCGTCTACATGATCGTGATCGAAGGCACGCTCGCCCTGACCGGGGCGCGATTCATCACCAAGGCGTTGAAGGAAAGAGGCCTGCTGCCCGGATTCACCGCCGGATTCACCGCGGTCAACCGGGACGAGTCGAGACACGTCGGCTTCGGGGTCAAGTTCCTCGCCGACGCGATCAAATCCGACCCGAAGAACGCCACGATCATCGAGGACACGCTGAAGGAATGCCTGCCGGTGGCCTCGCTCGTGTTTGTGCCACCGTGGGTCGATGACCCGTACGACTTCGACACCCCCTTCTACCACTCGTCCGAGATCTTCGCCTACGCGATGAAGGCGCTTTCGAAGAAGCTGGCGGCGATGGGCCTGGACCCGGCGATGCTGACCGGCGAAGCGGCATGATCACAGCGTGACCGCCGCCGGGCAAACGCGAAAGGGACCGGGCCGGCCTTCGACCGGAGCGAGGGAACGCATCCTCGAGGCCGGCCTCGAAACCCTGCTCGAGGAAGGCTTCGCGGGGCTGAGCTACGCGAAGGTCGCGGATCGGGCCGGAGAGAACAAGTCCCTGATCTCGTACTACTTCGACACCAAGCAGGGCCTGGTCGGCGCGGTGGCGGAACTGGTCGGAGAACGGATCACCGGTGAGGTTCTGGAAGAGATCCGGGACACGACCCGGGTCGAGGGCCTCGCCGAAGGGCTGGTCACCGGCCTCTGGAACGTGATGGACGAGGACCCGCGGATGGCCCGGCTCTACTTCGACCTGAGTGCGGTCAGCGTGATCGACGATCAGGTGCGCCTCGCGTTGCGTGAGGTCAAGAACGGGTGGCGAACGGTGATCGGCGAATACCTGGTCAGGGCAGGCGTCGCCCCGGGCGAGATCGACGCGGCCTCGGTCTACCTGGTCGCCGGCATCCAGGGTCTTGCGATCGAACGGCTGGACGAGGAAGACCCGGAGCGCCTCGAGCAAGCGCGCAGGCTGTTCGTGCGGGCGACGAGCCAGGCGATCGTCCCGACAGGTTCCCGCTAGGAAGATAGATCGCCTAACGATACATCGGTGAGCGATGTATACTCGCCGACATGGCACCCGAGATCCGAGAACCGACCTATTTCCTCATGGCGGCGTTGCTGGATGGGCCGCTCCACGGCTATGCGATCGCGCAGGAGGCGTCGGCTCTCTCAGGAGGACGAGTGCGCCTGACTGCGGGCACCCTCTACGGCGCGCTAGATCGCCTCGTCAAGCAGGGCTACCTTGCGGATAAGGGCGATGAACTCGTAGGAGGCCGAAAGCGCCGGTCCTACTCGCTCACGGACGACGGCCGGACCGCGCTCCTCGACGAGGTGGCACGGATGCGCGGCGCCGCCGAGGTTGTCGAAATCCGTACCGGGACTGCAGCCGTCCCGGGCACGAAGCCGGCACGGGCATGAGCAAGGACCGAGGGGGACGGCGACTGCGGGTCGCGCTGCGCGCCTACCCGCGCCGTATGCGGCAGGTCGAGGGTGAGGTGCTCATCTCGTTGGCACGGGACATGGTCGACGACGGTCAGTCGTCGATCAGTCGCGAGGCTCTCGGGCTGGTCCGTGGCGGCCTGGTCGCGCGAGCCGGTGACCTCGCAGACGCACCCTGGGAGAAAGCCCTGCGCCGGGTCAGCCTCCCGATAGCCGCGGCGCTTCTGGCACTGAACATAGGCATGCTCTCTTTCTGGCTGAGCATCGACGGTCTCACCTGGCCCGGATGGAGCTGGATCGCCGCCCTGGCCGCCCCGGCGTTGGCCATCTTCGGTCTGCTCGCAGGACGGCGCGTGCCACTGGTGGCGGGTGGCATGCTTGTCTGCCTCCTCGGTGTCGCACAGGGCAACGGGCTTTTTCTCGCCACACGCCTTCAGA
>JBEBXB010000178.1:0-4877 GCA_040391885.1 Conexibacter woesei
CGTTCGGCCGGTTGTAATACGGGGTCACGACGAGGCCGCCGTCGGCGCCTTCCGCCGCCGCCGCCTTGGTCAGCTCGACCGAGTGGCGCGTGTCGTTCGAACCGGTGCCGAGGATCAGGGCGACGTCGTCCCCCACCTCCTCGCGTACCGCGCGCAAAAGGCCGATCTTCTCGTCGTCGTCCAGCGTCGGCGATTCGCCCGTGGTGCCGGCGACGACGAGTCCGTGCGAGCCATGCTCGATCAAATGACGCGCGATTGCGCGCGTCCCCTTCAGGTCGACGGCCTCGTCTTCGTCGAAGACAGTGGCCATCGCCGTGATTACTCCCTGAATCTCATTCACGCTCGCACCCTATTGGATCGAACCGTCTGGACCTGCCGCCGTGATACCGGGCCGCCGGTCCGCCCATGGCAGCGCCTGCTCCAGCTGGGCCGCTATCCGGACGAGCAGATCCTCGCGCCACATCGGGGCGACGAACTGGATCCCAACCGGCAACCCCCCGCTCTCGGCTAGCGGCAGCGAGATGGCCGGCTGGCCGGTGGCGTTGAAAAGCCCGGTGAAGGAGGCGAAACCCCGGGCACGGACGATCGCGTCCATCGGATCCGGTCCGGAATCGTCGTAGGTGCCGAGCGGCTGAGGCAGTTCGCCCACCGTCGGCGTCATCAGCAGGTCGATGCCGCTGTCGTGGAGCCCGGCGACCATCCGGGCCAGGATCTGATGCCGGGCGATGGCGCCGAGATAGTCCGCCCCGCTCTCCCGCCGGCCCTGTTCGGTCAGGGCCCAGGTCAGCGGCTCGACGTCATCGCCTGTCAACGGCCGCCCGATGATCATCTCGATCGTGTTCGCACTGGCGGCATTGCCGGCCGCCCACCGCGTCATGAAGGTCGGGAAGAGATCCACCCCGCCACTGGCCGCGCTCAGGTCGGGCCGGATGATCTCGTGGCCCAGAGCCTCGATCTTCGTCGCGGTTTCCTCGGCCGCTGCCACGACCTCGGCCTGGAAGGTGTCGTCCGTGAGGGGCTCCGTCAGCAGGGCGATCCGCAGCTTGCCGGGATCGCGCCGGAGCTCCTCCACATATGGGCGTTCCGGCGGCAGGGCCGCGTAGGGATCGCCCGGCTCCGGGCCGCTCACCCAGTCGAGCAATGCCGCCAGGTCGCGGACCGAACGGGTCAGGACGAACTCGCTGACCAGCCCGGACATCGTGTCCCCGGCCGCGGGCGACTCGGAGACACGTGCCCGGGATGGCTTCAGCCCGACCAGACCGTTGACGCTGGCGGGAATGCGAATCGAGCCGCCACCGTCGTTGGCGTGGGCCACCGGGACGATGCCGGCGGCGACCGCGGCCCCGGAACCGCCGCTGGAGCCACCGGGACTGCGGGTCGGATCCCAAGGGTTCTTGGTCGCGCCGTAGGCGACCGGTTCGGTAGTCGGCAGGATCCCCCACTCGGGGGTGTTCGTCTTGCCGATGGTCACCAGGCCGGCGTTGCGGAACCGCAACGCCAGCGTCGAGTCGAAGGGCGAACGGAAGTCGATCTCCTTGAGCAGCCGGCTGCCCATGTGGAGCGGCTCCCCGGCGAGAGCGGCGCCGAGGTCCTTGCGCAGGAACGGCACGCCCCGGAAGGGCCCGTCGGGAAGGTCTCCCCCGGCTTCCTCCATCGCCTCCTCGTAGAACGGGTGGATGATCGCGTTGAGCTCCGGGTTGAGTGCCTCGGCCCGTTCGATCGCCGCCGCGACCAGTTCCTGCGGGGAGACCTGACCGGAGGCGACCAGTTCGGCCATGCCGGTGGCGTCGAGCCCTGCGGTTTCGTCACTCATCGAGCAGCTTCTCCAGTCCGACCGTGAACCGGTCCTCGAGTTGGCCTACCTTCCGCACTGCGAGCACCACTCCGGGCATGAAGGATGACCGGTCGATGCTGTCGTGGCGGATCGAAAGCGTCTGACCCTGGCCGCCGAACAGGACCTCCTGATGGGCGACGAGGCCGGGCAGCCGGACCGAATGGATCGGCTGGTGCACGTTCGCGCCGGCTGCGGTGAGCAACTCCTCGGTGCGCGCCGCGGTCCCGGAGGGGGCGTCCAGCTTCTTGTCGTGGTGCAGCTCGATGATCTCGCACTCGGGCATGTGCTTGGCGACCTGCCGCGAAAGCGTCATCAGCAGGACCGCGCCGATCGCGAAGTTGGGGGCGACGAAGCAGTTCGCCCCGGTGCCGGAGTTCTCGGCGACGTCGCGCAGCTTGTCGAGATCAAATCCGGTCGCTCCGACGACGACGTGGACCCCGGCCTCGAGGCAGGCGATCGAGTTGGCCAGCGAAGTCTCGGGCGTCGTGAACTCGACGACCACGTCCGCGGCCGGCAGAATCGTCGCGATCTCCGTGTCCAGGGCGGGATCGGCCCGTCCGGTCAGTTCGAGGCCGTCGGCCTCCTCGACGGCGCCGCAGACGGTCGCCCCCATCCTGCCGGCGGCTCCGGCTACTCCGACTCTGATCAATTCACTTTCCTCCTTCGGTGATTCAGGTTGCCAGCGACTCGCACACCGGCGCGGTCGCGGCCCGGAAGCGGGCTTCGTCGCGGCCGACCGCCGCGGCGGACAGCCGCTCTTCGGCGAACAGTTCTGTTGCCAGGGTCGAGACGTCATCCACCCTGACCGCGTCGACGCGGGCGAGCATCTCGTCGAGGGTCAGCAGCGGCAGGTCATGGAGGCTGGCCCGGGCGATCCGCGCCATCCGGGCAGCGGTGGACTCTCCCGACAGGACCAGCCGTCCCTTGACGTGCTCCTTCGCCCGGTCAAGTTCGTCGGCGCTGACCGGCTCGCACTGGATCTTGCGGAGCTCGGCGCCGATCACTTCGCAGGCCTCTTCGACGTTGTCCTCACGGGTGCCGACGTAGGTGGCGACCATGCCGGTGTCGGTGTACTGCTCGGAGTAGGTGCCGACCGAGTAGGCCAAGCCCCGCTTCTCGCGGACCTCCCGGAAAAGCCGTGACGAGCTCGAACCACCGAGGATCGAGTCGAGGACGGCGAGCGCGAAGCGTCGTTCGTCGGCGCGATTGATCCCGGGCGCGCCGAAGCAGACGTGGTACTGCTCGGTGTCCTTGACCGCGAACTCGAGCTTGCCGCTGGTCCGCGGGACCTCCGGCACCAGCGTATCCCTGCCGTTTCCGGGCGAAACCTTGAGCGCTTCGGCCATAGCCACGATCCGTTCGTGGTCGACGTTGCCCGCGGCAGCCACGACGATGTTGTCCGCCGTGTAACGGGCCGCGTGGTAGGCGGCGATGTCGGGCACGGGGACGTTGGAGATCACGTCGGCCTGCCCCAGGATCCGGCGACCCAGAGGCGTGTCGCCGAAGATCGCATCCGCGAGATAGTCGTGAACGCGGTCCGAGGGCTCGTCCTCGTACATCGCGATCTCTTCGAGCACGACATCGCGCTCGGAGTCGATGTCGGGAAAGGTCGATTCCAGCAGCATCTCCCCGAGCAGGGAGAAGACATCATCCGTGTGCTCGTCGAGAAAGCGAGCGTGGAGGTGGGTCGACTCCTTGCCGGTGGCGGCATTGAAGGAGGCTCCCAGCCCGTCGAACCGTTCCGAGATCTCAATCGCGGAGTAGGTCGGGGTTCCCTTGAACAGCAAATGTTCGAGGAAATGCGAAACCCCCGCCTGAGCGGGGGTTTCGTCACGGGATCCGGTACGGACCCAGAGGCCGAGGGCGACCGAGCGCACCGAGGGAACTTCCTCGGTGATCACCCGGACGCCGGCTGCGGTCTCGCTTACGGTCGGGGTCGACCGCATTTCACTGGTCATCTAGTTGCGGCTGTCCCGATCACGACGGCGCCGTCCACTGTCACGGCCGCCACCTTCGCGTCCGCCACCGTCACGGTCACGTCCGCCGCGGCCGCCACCGCCGGAGTTGTTCGCCAGGGCGGCGATCTCCTCGGGGCTCTTGCCGGCGATCGCCGGGTCGTCGGTGAGACGCAGGCCGATCCGGCCGCGCTCCCGATCCACCTCGGCGACGGTGACGTCGATCTCGGTGCCCGATTCGAGCACTTCCTCGACAGTCTCGACCCGTCCGCCGGGCTTGACGTTCGAGATGTGAAGCAGTCCGTCGGTGCCCTTCGTCAGCTCGACGAAGGCGCCGAAGGTGGTCGTCTTGACGACCTTGGCGGCCTTGTAACGGTCGCCGACTTCGGCTTCCTTGGTCATCGACTGGATGCGAGCAACCGCGTCCTCGACCTGGGTTCCGGTCGGGGCGTAGATCCGGATCGTGCCGTCGTCCTCGACGTCGATCTCGGCCTCGAACTCCTCGCAGAGGCCGCGGATGGTCTCGCCGCCCTTGCCGATGACGGCGCCGATCTTCTCCTGGTCGATCTTGATCGACTCGATGCGCGGGGCATGCGGTGAGAGCTGCTCGCGCGGACCGTCGATCGCTTCGGCCATCTTGCCGAGGATGAACAGGCGACCCTTGCGGGCCTGCTCCAGCGCGTCTTCGAGGATGTCGAAGGTGACGCCGGTGATCTTGATGTCCATCTGCAGGGCGTTGATGCCGTCAGCGGTACCGGCGACCTTGAAGTCCATGTCGCCGAGGTGATCCTCGACGCCGGCGATGTCGGTCAGGACGATGTAGTCGTCGCCTTCCTTGATCAGGCCCATGGCCACACCGGCAACCGGTGCGGTGACGGGGATGCCGGCGGCCTGCATCGCCATCGAGGAGGCGCAGACCGAGCCCATCGAGGACGAACCGTTCGACTCCAGAGTCTCGGAGACGGCGCGGACCACGTACGGGAACTCTTCCTGGTCAGGGACCGAAGGAGCGAGCGCCCGCTCGGCCAGGGCGCCGTGACCGATGTCGCGGCGCTTCGGGCCGCGCATGAAGCCGGCCTCGCCCACCG
>JBEBXB010000179.1:0-4856 GCA_040391885.1 Conexibacter woesei
CCACACTGGTTCCGGGGTGTGAAGCGGGCAGCGTGAACAGCGTCGCCTTGCTCATGACCGTCGAGTGTACGGGCAGCGGCCACAACCGTGAAGCACCTCACAAAAGGTCGGCCACCCGCCTAATTCCGTCTTCATGGCACACTTTGACCGATGCTTCTAGCGATCGACGTGGGAAACACCCAGACTCACGTCGGTGCTTTCGTGGGCGAAAGCCTCACGCAGCACTGGCGTTTCCAGACCAGAGCCGGCGCGACCGGCGACGAACTTGCCGAGCGGCTCTCGGGGCTGATGGCCCTGCGCGGCGTCGGCTTCGAAGACCTCGAAGGCCTGGTCGTCTCGTCGGTGGTCCCGCCACTGGGTTCTGAGTACAGCCGGCTCGCCGACGAATATCTCGATGTCGAGTGCCTCGTGGTCGGACCGGGTATCAGGACGGGCATGGCGATCGAAATCGACAATCCCGTCGAGGTGGGAGCCGATCGGCTCGTCAACGCCATCGCCGCCTACGACGAGGTCCAGGATGTCTGCGTCTGCGTCGATTTCGGCACCGGCATCAACTTCGACGCGGTCTCCGCCGACGGCTCGTATCTCGGAGGCGCGATCGCGCCCGGGGTCGAGATCTCGCTGACCGCGCTCACGGAACGCGCCGCCCGGATCTCCCGGATCGACCTGGGCGAGCCCAGCACCGCGATCGGCACCAGCTCCCGGGCCGCGATCCAGTCGGGGGTGGTCTACGGCTTCGCCGGCCTGATCGACGGCATCGCCCGGCGCATCAACGCGGAGCTCGGCGGACGCACCCGCTTCATCGCCACCGGCGGCCTTGCGGCCGTGATCGTGCCGTACACCGAGACCATCACCGAGATCGATGACCTTCTGACCCTCAAGGGTTTGCGGATCATCCACGAACGCAACCGTGGCTGAAGCACCCGGACACGACGGCGACACCCAGCCGGGGACGAGCCGCCCCGCCCTCACCGACCCCTTCGAGATCGGCGGCGTCCCGATCTCCAACCGCGTCCTGCTCGCGCCCCTGGCATCGATCGGCAACTGGTTCGTGCGCCTTCAGGCGAAGCGATACGGGGCCGGCCTGGCGGTCTCCGAGATGGTGTCCAGCTTCGGGCTCCACTACGGCAACGAGCGGACGATGACCGAGCTCATGCGGATCCATCCGGACGAACATCCGGTCTCGATCCAGCTCTTCGGACAGGATCCGGAGGCGATGCATTCGGCAGCCGGGATCGCCGCCCGGTCCGGGGCCGACTTGATCGACATAAACATGGGTTGCCCGGTGCCGAAGGTGCGGAAGACGGGGGCGGGGGCGGAGCTTCTGGCCGAGCCTGAACTGGCCCTGGATCTGGCCCGGGCCGCGATCGAGGGCAGCGGCCTGCCGGTGACCGTCAAGATCCGTTCCGGCCTGATGCCCGGTGACCGTTCCGGCTTCGATCTTGCGATCCGGCTGGCCGAGGAGGCCGGCGCCGCCGGGATCGGCTTCCATCCGCGGGTCGCCAAACAGGGCCACAAGGGCCATCCCGACTACGGAATGGCCCGCGAGCTCAGTGAGATCCTCGAGGTCCCGATGATCATCTCCGGGGGCCTTTCGACCGCCGACGCGGCCCGTCGCGCCTACGAGGAATCGGGGGCGGATGCGGTGATGATCGCCCGTGGCTCACTCGGCTACCCGTGGATCTTCGCGGAGCTGACCGGGCGGGAGATGCCGGCGCCGGACCAGGCTGCCGTGATGGCGGAGCTCGCCTGGATCATGGATCGAGCCGAAGAACATCTGGGCAGTGAGCGCGCGGGTCGTTACCTCCGCAAGTTCTACCCGTGGTACCTGGACCAGATCGACGTGCCGAAGCTGGTCCGCAGCGAGCTCTGCCAGACTGCCGGCCTGGAGAGGGCCCGCGAGATCGTCGCGGAGATCCGCGCCGGCGAGCCGGTGGCGGTCTGACCGCAAACCCGGCTGGAGACTTGATGACACTCACCAAACGCGCAGAGGCCTGGCGAAATCGCGGGAGCCTCGAGGAGTTCCGCGGGCGCGAGATCCACACCTTCCACCAGGTTGGGGAGGGGCCGCTGCTGGTGCTGCTCCATGGCTTCCCGACATGTTCGCTCGACTGGCAGGCCGTGATCGACCTTCTTCCGGGCCGGGAGATCCTCGCCTTCGACTTCCTCGGCTTCGGTCTCTCGGACAAGCCCCGCGAGCACTCCTACACGCTCTCCTGGCAGGCCGATCTGGTCGAGGAGCTGGTCAGCCGCCGCGGCGGTGGGCCTGCCTTCATCTGCGCCCACGACCTCGGAACGTCGGTCGGGACCGAGCTGCTGGCCCGGGACACGGCGGACGAGCTCGACTTCGACCTCTGCGGGATGCTCCTCTTCAACGGGTCGATCCTGATCGATCGTGCCCATCCGACCCTCGGACAGAAGCTGCTGAGGGGCTCCCTCGGGCCGATCGCGTCCCGCTTCACCAACGAACCCTTCTTCCGCCGCCAGTTCTCGTCCCTCTTCCCGGAGGAACGACCCGTCAGCGACGAGGAGCTCCAGGACTACTGGTCGTTGCTCTGCTTCAACGACGGGCACCGCCTCGGCCACAAGCTCGTCTCATACATGGACGAACGTGTGATCTACGCCGATCGCTGGCACGGAGCGATAAAGATGTGGCCCGGGGACCTCAAGCTGGCCTGGGGGCTTAAGGATCCGGTCGCCGTGCCCGAGGTTCTGGAGGGTCTGTTGGAACTACGACCGAATCTGCCGGTCACGCGCCTGGAGGACATGGGTCACTATCCGCAGGTCGAGGACCCGGAACGGTTCAGCCAGGTCCTGGTCGAGGCCATGTCGACCCCTGCCTCGTCGCGGTAGACGGCCTGTCGCCCCGCTATAATCGCGGTTTCACTGCCCTGCCGGCAGTCCCGGGATCGCACCGGGCCTCCCGCAGGGCCTTATTTGTGGGTCGCGGAAGAACGCGACCGGATGCCCAAGAGAGGTAGAAATCGTGAGTCGCCAGTCTGAGATCACCCCGGAAGGCCTGAAGAACCTCGAGGAAGAAATCGAATATCTGTCGACCGTGCGTCGGCGCGAGGTCGCCGAGCGGATTCGTGAGGCGCGCGACTTCGGAGACATCTCCGAGAATGCCGAGTACGACGACGCCAAGAACGAGCAGGCCCAGCTCGAAGCCCAGATCGTCCAGCTGGAGGAGCGTCTCCGCCGCTCGACCGTCGTCGAGGACGGCGGCCAGGACACCGGAGCCGTCGAGTTCGGTTCGATCGTCCACATCAAGGACCAGGAATCCGGGAGCTCCCGCAAGTTTCAGATCGTCGGTTCGACCGAGGCCGATCTGGCCGGAGGCAAGCTTTCGAGCGAGTCGCCGATCGGCCAGGCCCTGATCGGCGGCAAGGTCAACGAGATCGTCACCGTGCCCTCACCCCGCGGGCCGGGCAAGCAGTTCAAGATCACCAAGATCGAGGCCGCTTAGCCTTTCTTCCGGGGAGAGCTTTCGTCTGCCATGACCGATCCTGAAGCCCAGAACGACCCCGGTGCCGAGGGACGGTCAACGGGCGACTCTCCCGAATCCGGTGCCGCCTCGATCCTCGCCGAGCGCCGCGAGAAGCTGAACCGGCTGCGCGCGGCCGGGATCGACCCGTTCCCCCACGACTTTCCCGGCCGGGAGGAGATCGACGCGGTCATCGGACAGCACGAGCAGCTCGAGCCCGGTGCCGAGACCGATGTGACCCACAAGGTCGCCGGTCGGATCATCGGCCGCAGGGGTCACGGCAAGGCCGCCTTCCTCGACTTGAGGGACGCCACCGGCCAGATCCAGATCCACGCCCGCGCCGACGTGCTCGGCGAGGCCTTCGGCCTGCTCGACGATCTCGACCTGGGGGACATCCTCGGGATCGAGGGACGCGCGATCGTCACCCGCCGTGGCCAGCTCTCGATCGAGGCTCGGGACTGGCGGATCCTGGCCAAGTCGCTGCGTCCGCCGCCCGACAAGTTCCATGGCCTCGAGGACACCGAGACCCGGTATCGCCGCCGGGAACTTGACCTGATCGCCAACGAAGACAGCCGGGAGATCTTCCGCACCCGGGCCCGCACCGTGAGCGAGATCCGCCGCTGGCTGGACGACCACGGTTTCTTCGAGGTCGAGACCCCGGTCCTACAGCCGCTCTACGGCGGCGCCCTGGCCCGGCCGTTCACGACCCACCACAACGCGCTCGATCGCAAGCTCTACCTGCGGATCGCCACCGAGCTCTACCTCAAGCGGTGCGTCGTCGGCGGGATCGACAAGGTGTACGAGCTCGGCAAGGACTTCCGCAACGAGGGCATCTCGATGAAGCACAACCCCGAGTTCACGATGCTCGAGTGGTACGAGGCCTACGCCGACTACGAGCAGACCGCCCGTGACCTGGAACAGCTGGTCTCGGGGGTGGCGGAGCGGGTTCTCGGCCGGCCGGAGATCGAGCGGGGCGGGGAGACTGTCAGCCTCGAAGCTTCCTGGCACCGGATCACCCTCCGGGACTCCATCCTGGAGCATGCCGGGGTCGACATCTACGAGCTGACCGAGCGAGAGACATTGGCCGAGGCGCTCGGCGTCGAGCTCGACGACACGGTCGGATGGGGCAAGCTGGTCGACACCGTCTTCTCGAAGCGGGTCGAGCCGAACCTGATCGAGCCGACCTTCATCCTCGATTACCCGGAGGAGCTTTCGCCCTTCGCCAAGGGTCACCGCGACACGCCCGGCGTGGTCGAACGGTGGGAGGCCTTCATCGGTGGCGTCGAGATCGCCAACTCCTTCACCGAGCTGAACGATCCGGACGAGCAGCGTCGCCGGTTCGAGCAGCAGGCGGCCGAGCTGGATCGCGGCG
>JBEBXB010000180.1:0-4824 GCA_040391885.1 Conexibacter woesei
CCGAGCACGATCGGGGCGTAGGAGGTCTTCGAGGACTTGTCGATCACGAAATGGACGTCGGATCCACAGATCCCGACCTTCTCAAGGGCGACCTTGACCTGACCGGGTCCGGCTTCGGGCTCGGGCCAGTCGTCGCGGACGGTCAGCTCGCCCGACTCGTCGAGCACGGCGGCGCGCATCAGACGTCCTTCCAGGCGTAGAAAGCCTTCGGGTTGTCGACCACCATCTTGCGGGTAGCCGACTTCGGCACTCCCACCTGGTGAAGCCAGGGGATGAAGCGCCACAGGATGTAGCTGTACCCGGGGCCGCCGCCGTAGGCGGTCATGTAGCTGCGGCGGGCGATGTCGCC
Source organism: Conexibacter woesei (assembly GCA_040391885.1). Classification (GTDB taxonomy): domain Bacteria; phylum Actinomycetota; class Thermoleophilia; order Solirubrobacterales; family 70-9; genus 67-14. The sequence goes on from JBEBXB010000180.1 coordinate 350, forward strand.
GGAAAGCATGATCTGGTCCTCGTGGCCCTCTTCGACGAGCCGCTTGATGAACTCGATCCGCTGCGCCTCGGGCTGGTAATGCTCCTTCGAGATGCAGTCGTAACCAAGCCTGTATCCGGCCTTCGCGAGGGCGAGGTGGTCGTCCCAGTCGAGCCGGCGGTCGAGATGGCCGATCATCGTGTGCTCCGGATCGGCGCCGGCGTCGTCGAAGATCCGGGCCTGCTCCAGCGGGATCGTGCCGGCCGAGGTGTGGGTCTGGATCGGGGCGCCCGTCCGCTTCTGAGCCTCGACTCCGGCCCGGATCATCTTGTCCTCTTCGGGCAGCACCTCGTCCTTCGAGCTGCCGAGCTTGATCACGCCGGCCCGGACCCCGTCCGAATCCGGGATCGATTCCGTCAGGTCGACCAGCATCTCGTCCAGCAGCGATTCGGGGCTGCGACCGTCGATGTCCTCGACGCCGCGCCAGTAGCCCTCCATGATGTGACCGGTCGAGCAGATGATGTTCACCCCGGTGTCGCGCTGGAGCCCGGCGAGCTTGTCGGCGCTGCGGCCGTACTCGGTGGTGGTGCAGTCCACCACCGCCTGGCCGCCGGCGTTCTTGAACACCTCGAGCTCCTCGGCCGACTTCGCCATGTCCTCGAGGATCAGGTCGTCACCGCCCATCTTCTCCAGCAGGCGCTGGCTCGGCATCGTCGCCAGGTGCTCATGGCAGTAGGTGACCCCGAGCCGGTCCGGCTCGATCTCCCCGCCGACGGTGTGGACCTTGCCCATCAGGCCGATCCTTCCTCTTCACGGGTCCGGCCGAGGGTGAGGAGGAAGTCCTCGTGGGTCTCGAACCAGACCGTGTGGTAGCTGTCGACGGCCGGGCTGACCATGTACCGGGGGTCGTCACCGACCAGGTCGATGGCCGCCGTCAGGCGGTCGCCGTAGCGAGTGAACCGCTCGACCACGCCGCCGGCACCGTTCAGGACCTCGACCGCGTCGGGATGGATCTCGTGGAGCTGCTCCAGCAGGTCGAACCGGGCTGCATCGTCGTCGGTCGCCTGCCATCCGGATGCGATCTCCTTGACGGTGGCGTTCAGCGCGAGGAAGCCCTCGTAGATCTCCGCGATCCGTTCGCGGTCGGCGTCGGTGACGCCTTCCGCGAGCAGCTGCTCATGCCGGGTGCGGCCGTCCGGGCTGAGCATCCAGCCGGGACGCCGGCCACCGGTCCGTTCGATCACGAGGCCCTGTTCACCCAGGTCCGCGAGGATCGCCGCGACCGATTCCGGGTCGCCGCCGAGCACGGTCTGGACCTCTTCCGCGGTCGCCCGCCCCTTGATCTTCAGGGTGTGGAGGGTGGTCAATGTCGATTCCGATGTGGCCATGGTCATCTCACGCCTCCACGGGGGTCGGGGTGTCGAGCTTTACGTCGCTCCACGGCTTCTCGCCGGCGGCGCGACGGATCTCCTCGATGTCCGCCCGGACGATCGTGGAGCCCTGGTCCTTCAGCAGACGGGAGCTCTCCTGGGTGTAGCGGTAGAGCGCCTGGACATCCTCGGACTCGTAGTTCCACTTGATGTGCTGCTCGTCGATGTGGCGCCACGGAGCGGCCAGCAGGGGCGAGTCGTAATCACGCGCGGCCCGGTTCATCTCGTCCTGGGTGAGCTTGCCCTGGGCGAAGGTGTACTTGCCGGTCTTCTCCGGCAGGCGGGATCCGCCCTTCGAGTCGGCGAGGCCGTTCGGGTTGACCCGGCGGGGGTAGTCATGCTCCCCGAGGATGTGAGCGGGGATCAGGTTGGCGTTTCGCCCGGGGGGCGGAACGTCACCTTCGCCACCGCCGCGTCGCCACACCGAGTAGGAGACGGGGTGGAGGTAGTAGTCGTTCTGGGCGGCGAGCAAGCCGTCCATCGCGGCGAAGTGGCTCACGTACTCGTCCAGCGAGTACTCCTCGTTGTGGACTTCCCAGAAGCGGGCGGTCCGTTCGTCGATGTACTCCCACTCGGCCTGCTCGTAGACGCCGGCCATGCGGGCGATGTCGGAGGCGCACTGGAAGTACGTGTAGATCCCGGCCTCGATCATCTGGTCCATCGACATCTCGGAGAAGCGCTTGTACAGCTTCCGCGTCGCGTCCTTCATCTGCTCGGACATCTCGTTCAGGGTGTCGGTGAGGTCCTGACGCGAATCCATGCCGACCGGGATGTAACGGTCGGTGAGGAAGTCCGAGGTGTAGAGGCCGACCCCGGTGATCCGGCTCTGGTAATCCTCGGGCGAGGTGTAGGCGGTGCCCCAGTCGGTGATCTCCATGTTGACGCCGTCGGTGATCACGGTCAGGGTCAGGTTGTTGTGAGAGACGCCGTCGCCCACGCCGTCCATCCAGGAGAAGCCGCACTCCGACATGTTCGTGAAGTCGCGGGTGTGCATCAGGCGCTGGCCACCGAGCCGGTAGGGCCCGGACGACTGCAGCCCGACCCGGCTCTCGCAGTGGATCAGGAAGTTGTACTGGGTGCCGAGGGCGATGAACTTCGAAGCGGCGTCCCGGAGGGCCTGGTCGGCCTCGAAGGCGTCGGCTTCGAAGACCTGAAGCACCCGTTCGTCGTGTTCCTGGGAGATGTCGTTGGCATCGAGGGACCAGTGACGGGCCGAGTTGCGGTGGAAGGCCGCGTTGAACCGGCGGTGCCAGTCGACCATGGTCCACAGGTCCTCGAGGTTGTCCTCGGGGCGGAGCAGCCCGGCCTTGAGCAGGTTGGTGCGTCCGTTCAGATAGAAGTTGAGCGTGCCCCACGAGGTCACCTTGCCCATGTTCAGGCTGGAGTTCCGGGCCCGGTGGCCCATCTCCTCGGGGGAGCAGTGCTCGGTCGCCTTCCGGATCAGGTCCGGCATGCGGTAGTAGGAGTCGTAGAAGCAGGTCTGCAGGTACGGCATGATCGGAAACAGCTTCGATTCCTGGGCCGTACGGGTGAGGCAGGTGGTGATCAGGACGTCATCGGTCCGCTGCAGGTAGGTGTTGAGTTCGAGCAGCTGCTGCTCGTCGATGTTCCATTCGCTCATCGTTCAGGCCTCCGAGCGGATCTCGGCCCGCGGATTGAGGTCGTCACCGAAGTAGGCCTCGACGTTCTGCGCCTTGGCGGAGTACTGGACGGTGACCTTTTCGCCGTTCTCGAGATGGCGCGCTAGCCGCACGCCCATCAGGGTCGGCACGCCGAACTCGCGGGCGATGATCGCCAGGTGCGACCGCACGGTCCCGGCCAGGCAGATCACGGCTTCGAAGTCGGGGAGGATCGGTGCGGTCATGGTGCCGCCGGCGTCGTCGATGACCCCGATCACACCTTCCGGCACGCCTTCGTTGATCAGCCGGTCGACTTCGGAGACCTCGCGGACGATCATGATCTCGCCGGTCACGTCCTCGGCCTGGAAGGCATTGTCGCCGTCGCCGATAACGCCGTCGGGGAAGTCCTCGGGGGAGAGGATGGTCGCCTCTTCGGAGCGCGAGATGTAGAGATCCGGCCTTTCGATCACCGCGATCTCACAGCCGGCGTAGAACTTCCGGCCCTCTTCCTCGGTGAACCGGTCGAAGATGCTGGTGGCGACCACTTTGCCGTCCTCGGCGCTGAACAGTTCGTCCCACCGGTCGGAGACCACGTCTTCCCACTTGGTCTCACCCAGCTTGCCGATGTTCTCCTCGATGCGCGCGAATACCTGCTCTCGGGTCAGACGTGAAAGTTCGGTCCCTTCGGGAAGGGTCCACTTGGGGTTCGCAGTTGGGTGCCTCATCAACTCTCCTTCTCTCGTCGAGTCGAACTGGCCCGGTTGGCCCGGTCCGACCTGTCCAAGACTGTGTCAGTTCTCACAGTTCGACAAGACGGGCCCCGGCTCTGCGTTGGCGACTTCTACAGCCGGTGCCGCTCGGCCGCCCAGGGCCGGATATCCCGCTTGAGGAGCTTGCCCGAGGGGTTTCTGGGAAGCGGCTCCACATGGATGTAGATCGCCCGTGGGCACTTGAACGACGCAAGGTGGCTGCGACAGAGATCTTCGATCTCCTGGGTGTCGATTTCTCCATTCGCCGGCACCACCACGGCAACCGCCGCTTCGCCCCACTTTTCGTCCTCGACCCCGACCACGGCGACTTCCCGGACGCTGTCGAGCCGGTGGATCACGTCTTCGATCTCCCGCGGATACACGTTCAGGCCGCCGGAGATGATCATGTCCTTCTTGCGGCCGGTGACGGTCAGGTAGCCATCCTCGTCGACGGTGCCGAGGTCGCCGGTGTGGAGCCACCCCTCGGCGAGAGCTTCGGCGGTGTCCTCGGGCCGGTTCAGGTACTCGCTCATCGTCGCCGGGGTGCGCAGCAGGATCTCGCCGGTGCCGGACTCGACGATCTCGCCCTCCGGGGTGCGGATCGCCATGGTCGTGATCGACGTCGGCCGTCCCGCCTTGCCCAGATGGCTGATCGCCTCGTCCGCGTGCAGCAGGGCGGCGATGGTGGGGAACTCGGA
>JBEBXB010000181.1:0-4807 GCA_040391885.1 Conexibacter woesei
AACCCGGTGGGACGCGCCCGATGGCTGAGTGAGCGACATCACCAAGCCATCGGGCGCTATGCCCTACCGTGGGATTGTGGGGAATTCGCCCCGCGGTTCAATTTCAACCAAGCGAGAAGTGATACCGATGATGGGCAGAGCACTATTCAGCCTGATCAATTCAATGCCCGCCGACCAGGTCAAGCCGCCCAAGAATCCCGAGACGGACCGGTAGGCCAGTCGCCCGGCGTCACGGGTGGGTCCCCGGTCGGGACCGACACGTCGACCCCGATACTTTCGAAAGCCCCGCTCCGGCGGGGTTTTCACTTGCATGACCCTCCGGCCCGGCGCCGCATGGTTCGGGCGGGCTCCGCATGGCCGCCGCCCGCCGCCATGATTCCGCTTGCGGTGATACGGAAATTCCCCCATGCGTAGCCGACGGTGGTACGGTCGGATCGTCCGCTAGGGGAAGGAGTTGCCCAGTGCCACGCGTCCTCGCGACGCTCACAGTCCAGGCGCCGCCACGTGATCCCGCCGCGGCCGTGGACGGGATGCGGATCGAGCTCCTGGAATTGATGGAGGACTTTCCCCGCACGGAGCTGGTCATCTACCCGGAGTTCCACACCGCTCGCACGACCGGCGGCCCAGAGGAGCGCCGGCGCCAGTACGAGGCGATGGCCGAGCCGCTCGACGGCGAACGGGTATCGGGGCTTCGCGAGCTGGCGAGCGAGGCCGGAGTGTGGCTGCTGCCCGGCACGGTGATCGAACGCGGGCCCGGTGGCGAGCTCTTCAACACGCTGCTCGCGCTCTCGCCGGACGGGGAATGCCGGGCCGCCTACCGGAAGATCTTCCCGTGGCGCCCGTTCGAGCCTTTCGATCCTGGCTCGGAACTGGTCACCTTCGACCTCGAAGGTCTTGGCCGCGTCGGGCTGTGCATCTGTTACGACCTGTGGTTCCCGGAGATCATCCGCAACCTCACCTGGCTCGGGGCAGAGCTGATTCTGTGCCCCTCGGCGACCTCGACCCGTGACCGCGAGCAGGAGCTGGTCCTGGCGCGGGCGAACGCCATCCAGAATCAGGTCTTCGTCCTCAACGTGAACGCCGCCGAGCCCGACGGGACGGGGGAGAGCATCCTGGTCGATCCGCAGGGGATCGTCCAGTTCAAGGCACCCTCCGAATCGGCGGGGGTGCTGACCGCAACCGTCGATTTCAGCCAGGTAGACATCGCCCGGGAGTACGGAACCGCGACGCTCAACCGGATGTGGGCCCAGATGAGGCCAGGCGATCCGACCGTCCCGCTTCCGCTCTACGAAGGCACGCTCGACCCAAGACGTTGGCCACCGGGGAGCGGGACCTGATGGCCGATCAACCGGCACCCGGAGGGGAATCCCGGCACCTCGAACGGACCCTGACCCTGTGGCCGATCGTCCTCTTCGGGATCGCCTACGTCACCCCGTTCATCGTCCTCACCACGTTCGGGGTGTTCTCGGAGGTGAGCAACGGAACCGTGGCGGCCTCCTACGCGGTCACCACCGTCGCGATGATCTTCACGGCGGTCAGCTACGGCAAGATGGCCCGGATCTACCCGAACGCCGGATCGGCCTACTCCTACGCGCGTGGTGCGATCGACAACCGGGTCGGTTTCATGGTCGGATGGGCGGTCCTACTCGACTACTTCTTCCTGCCGATGGTGGTCTGGCTGATCGGGACGGCCTACCTCACCGACCAGTTCCCTGCGATTCCCGCCTGGGCCTTCCTGCTCGGCTTCATCTTCCTCACCACGGCGATCAACATCATCGGCATCAGGGTCGCCACCAGGGTCAACATCGCCCTGATCGCCTTTCAGGTGCTGGTCCTTCTCTTCTTCGTCGGATTCTCGCTCGGGCACTTGATCGGCGACTCCGGCGTCAGCGGGATCGTGAGCGTCGAGCCGTTCTGGAACTCGAGCTCCACCATCTCCGCCGTTTCGGCCGGGGCGGCGATCACCGCCTACAGCTTCATCGGCTTCGACGCGGTCAGCACCTTCGCCGAAGAGGCGGTGAACCCGAGGAAGACGATCCCGCGGGCGATCATCCTGACCGCGGCCCTGGCCGGAATCATCTTCGTGTTCGTGGCCTACGTGGTGCAGCTGGTCCATCCGGGCGGCATCTTCGACAATCCCGACAGCGCCGCGCTCGACATCGCCAAGATGATCGGCGGGAACCTCTTCGGTTCGATCTTCCTCGCCGCGGTGATCGTCGCGCAGTTCACCGCCGGCATCCCCATCCAGGCGGCCGGCGCCCGGCTGATGTTCGCGATGGGCCGCGACGAGGCGCTGCCGAAGAGAGTGTTTGCGTACGTCTCCGACCGTTTCCACACCCCGGTGATCAATCTGCTGCTGACCGGGGCGCTCGGACTGCTGGCGCTGCTCCTGACCGTGTCGTCATCGACCTCGTTCATCAACTTCGGGGCGTTCACCGCCTTCGCGGCGGTCAACATCAGCGTCATCGCGCAGTTCCTGCGCGATCGTTCGACCAAGAAGCTGAACCCGCTTTCCTGGATCCTCCAGCCGCTGATCGGCCTGGCGGTCGTGATCTGGCTGATGACCCACCTCGACTCGCACGCCCTGGTCCTCGGTGGCCTCTGGCTGGTGGTCGGGCTTCTCTGGCTCACCTACCTCACGAAGGGCTTCCGCAAGCAGCCCCCGGAGATGCACATGGCCGAAGACGAGCTCCCGGACGAGCTGGACAGTGCCCCGGGCAGCGCCTGATTTCGGAGGCTTGTCCTCCGCAGGGCTTCGGTCCGTTGCGGCTCCCCAAGCCGAAATCGAGTGACTTAGGCAAGGCTATACAGTTGTACGTGATAACGTACAGGGCATGAATTCAGTGACCACAGAGCCCCTCGACGCCACCGTTGGCGGCCGGGGTGACGGGGTGGCCGTCGATGCCGTCGGCGCCCGGGTCAAGGTCCTCCGCGAGGGGGCCGGTCTTTCCCTGCGGGACCTGGCGGAACGCAGCGGCGTCAGCGCGACGATGCTGTCCCAGGTCGAACGGGGCAACACCAGCCCGACCCTGTCCGTGGCCGGCAAGATCGCCGCCGGGCTGGAGCTCAGCCTGTCGCAGCTGCTGCGGTTGGACGAGGCGCCCCACGTGGTCGTCAGTCGGGCGGCCGATCATCGCCGCCAGGTCCGCGGCGGCCACCGAATCGAAGAACTGACGCCGCCGCTGCCGGGCCTGCGGGTGGATGTGTCGGCCCATGAGCTCGACCCGGGCGAGAGCACGGGCGGCGAAGGCGACCGGCCGATGCATGAGCCCGGCAGCCGCGAGACGGCGGTCGTGCTCGAAGGACAGCTCGTGCTGGTGGTCGACGAGGACGAACACCGGCTGGACGCGGGTGACAGCGTGACTTTCGATGCGGACCTGCCGCACCATTTTCAGAACCAGAGCGAGGCCGCGACGCGGTTCATCGCCGTGATCGCCGCCGGCTTGCGCCGCGGCTAGGAAGGAGAAAGCGATGCCCAAGACGATGTTCCAGAAGATCTGGGAAGCCCACGAAGTCCGGGAGGAACTGATCTACATCGACCTCCACCTGGTTCACGAGGTCACCTCGCCCCAGGCTTTTGAGGGCCTGCGGATGACCGGACGCAAGCTGCGCCGCCCCGACAAGACCGTCGCCACCGCCGACCACAACGTGCCGACGGACGGCACCCCGACCGCGAAGCTGATCGCCGACACCTTGTCGCGCAAGCAGGTCATGACCCTGGAGGAGAACGCCGCCGACTTCGGTGTGCCCGTCTACAGCCTCGGTTCCGAGACCCAGGGCATCGTCCACGTGATCGGTCCGGAGCTCGGACTGACCCAGCCCGGGATGACCATCGTCTGCGGCGACTCTCACACATCGACCCACGGTGCCTTCGGGGCATTGGCCTTCGGCATCGGCACCTCCGAGGTCGAGCACGTGATGGCGACCCAGACCCTGGTTCAGCGTGTACCCAAGACCATGCGGATCAACTACACGGGCAGGCTCAACGAGGGCGTGACTTCGAAGGACCTGATCCTGGCGACCATCGGCAAGCTCGGCACCTCCGGCATGACCGGTTACGTGGTCGAGTACGCCGGCGAGGCGATCGAGGCCTTGACCATGGAGCAGCGGATGACCGTCTGCAACATGACCATCGAGGGCGGCGGCAAGGCCGGCATGATCGCGCCGGACGAGACCACCTTCGAGTACATGCGCGGCAAGGCCGGCGTCCCCGAGGACTTCGACGCTGCCGTCGAGCGCTGGAAGCAGCTGCCGACCGACGAGGGTGCGACCTTCGACCACGAGGTCACGATCGACGCGAGCCAGATCTCCCCGATGGTCACCTGGGGCACGACTCCCGGCATGGTCATCCAGGTCACCGACACCGTCCCGGATCCGGCCCAGATGGACTCCCCGGCCGACCGCGAGGCCGCCGAGCGGGCGCTCCAGTACATGGGTCTGGAAGCCGGCACGAAGATGGAGGACATCCGTCCCGAGCGGGTCTTCATCGGCTCATGCACCAACTCCCGGATCTCCGACCTGCGCGAAGCCGCGGGGGCGATCAAGGGCCGCAAGGTGGCCGACACGATCCGGGCGATGGTCGTCCCGGGATCGGCGCTGGTCAAGACCCAGGCCGAGGCCGAGGGTCTCGACAAGGTGTTCGAGGAGGCAGGGTTCGAGTGGCGCGGCGCCGGTTGCTCGATGTGCCTCGGCATGAATCCCGACACCCTGATCGAGGGCGAACGGTGCGCCTCGACCTCCAACCGTAACTTCGAAGGACGCCAGGGCAAGGGCGGACGCACCCACCTCGTCAGCCCGACGATGGCGA
>JBEBXB010000182.1:0-4795 GCA_040391885.1 Conexibacter woesei
TCAGCCGGGATGACGTCCTTGTTGCTGAACAGGACGCCGAGGTTCAGCTTGCCGTTGTCGACTGTGATCTCGAACGGGTCGGCAGCCTTGGCGGAGTTCGCGAAGGCGAACACGCCGGCCAGCACGACCAGCGCCGCGAGAGCGAAAATCTTCGCTCGTCCAAACCCCGAAGCGAGGCTTGTTGATGAAGCGTTCATCAGGTCTCCTTGTGAGTGGTTCATGTTTTTCTCCTCCCCCCGCTGAACCAGATGGACGCTGCACCGAAGCAGACTCCGGCCGACATCCCTCTCTCCCGCAGGTTCGGAAGTGCGAGCTTATCACTACGAAGCTCAGTCTAAATGGGGAAACACACCTGTTCGATGAAAGTTGCGCGCCTCGGGGCAGCGGTGTTCCTGAACTACTCGGCCAAGGCCTCGATCGAAGCCATCGTCGAGTCGTCGAGTGCCTCGTCCCAGGTGACCGGCCAGTCGATCTCGGCGCCACCGACCCGACCCTCGGCATCGCCCGTCCGGCGCTCCGCTTCGGCCAGCGCCGTGGCGATCGATTCGACCCGGGCCTCGCACGGAAGGAGGTTCTCGGAGATGGCCGCCAAAGCGGCGGGATCCTTCCCGCCGAAGGTGTTGGTCACGACGGACATGCCCGCCGAGGCCATCTCGACCTGGAGCGCTCCCAATCCCGGCGCGTACCGGAGCGCGACCCCCACGTCGAACTGGCGCAGCAGGCCGGGACGCTGCTCGGCCGTGATGTCGGACAGGAGCCGCATCCGGGCTTTCGAGCGAGGCAGCACGATCGAGGTGTCGCTGGCGCCGGAGGGGCCGATCCCGGCGAGGTCCCAGTCGCGGAAATGGCCGCTCAGGATCGCCAGATCCAGGGCCATGATCCCCAGTTCGTAGAGATTGCCGGAACCGTCGCCCTCCGGCTGGGAGGGCAACAGAAGCCGCCGACGGTCGTTGCCGAGGAGAGCACCGGCGTCGGGCAGGCCGAGAGGGAGGATCGGTTCCCGGCAGGTGACGGCGTTGTGGAGACCGAGCTTCGGCCCTTCCGCGAACACCCCGAGGCGCTGTTCGGCGAAGTAGCCCTGGAGCAGCTCGTCGGTGAAGATCGCGCTGTGCTCAAGCTCGTAGCTCTGATCGGCGAGCGCGGCGGAGCTTCCCATCGAGAACTCGAACGGCTGATACTCGCGGATCAGGTAGGCGAACCGGTTGCGGTGGAGGTGGCGGCAGAGATCGTCGGCGACGTGCGCGGTGGTCCAGTCGGTGGCGATCACGCGGTCCGCGGGGTTCAGCTGTAGCTCACGCTCACGCCCGGTAGCGTCGAAGACCTCGAGCTTGAGGATCGCATCGCCGATCCCGTGGTGGTCGGCGAAACGCTCACGCCAGTTGCGGGGGAGGCCCGCGGTCTCGAGCAGGATCAGGCGTGGCCGGTGGCCGCGATCGGCGAGCCGCCGGGCCAGGTTGATCACGGTGACGTCGGAACAGGACCCGTCCGGATCCAGTCGTCGGAGCAGGATGTCCACACGCAGTTGCTCGTCATCGGACACCCTCGCCCGAAGCGGCGCGAGCGAAGCTCCGAGGCTCTCGGCTCCGGAGTTGCCGACGATCGCGGACGCGCTGTGCTGCGATGCCCGTCCGGCCAGCAGCCCGGCGGCCACCGCCAGCGGGACACCGATTATCAGCGCGGTGACACCGGCCGAGATCGCCTCGGCGAAGACCCCGAAGACGATTCCCAGGTAGAGCGCTGCCGCGATCGGCGCGGCCGCGAGCAGCGACACCTTCCGCAGCCTGAGCACGAAGTCTGGCCGGGGATTTCGGAGATGGCTCGATCGCCAGTTGAAGGGGCTCATCGGCGTCGAGGCTATCCGGGCGTCCGGGTCCCGTCGAGGTGGCTCGCCGGGTCGGTCCGGTTCGTGCAGGGAATCGGTCAGAGGCCGAGCAGGTCGGAAAGGCTGCGGGCGATCGGGATGTCGGGTGACCACCCCGTGGCTTCGGCGAGGCGGCGATTCGAACCGCGAATCGTGAGGGAATCGCCAGGAGCGGTGCGGTTCGGGTCCCGATCGAGCCGAGCCGTGAACGGCCGGCCGGCCGACTTCGATGCGAGGTCCGACAGCAGGTCCGCGAGCTCCGCGAGGCTGGTGGCGCGGCCGGAGCAGAGGTTGTAGGTCCCGCTGCTCCCGGAGTCGATCACCGCGGCGACCGCGATCGCCGCGTCGCGGACATCGGTGAAGTCGCGGCTGATCGCGGGATTCCCGACGGTCACCCGGGCTTCGTCCAGTTGCCGGCCCAGCGCGGTGCCGACGGCGCCGGCGAACTCGGCCGCGGCCTGATCGGACGGCTGGCCGGGGCCGATCAGGTTGAAGACCCGCAGGGTCGTGATCGGCATCCCGTGCTCTCGGCCGTACTGCCCGCAGAGCACCTCGGCGGCGAGCTTCGAAGCTCCGTAGACGGAGTGCGGTGTCAGGGGATCCTCTTCGTCGAGGGGATCATCGGTGCTGGCGCCGTAGACGGCGGCCGAAGAGAGATTGACGAGCCGAGCCTCGGGCACGGCGAGGCGGATCGCCTCCAGAAGATTGAGGGTGCCACCGGTGTTGGCGGCGAAGCAGGCGGCGGGATCGAGCCGTGCCGTTCCGGGTGAGGAGATCCCGGCCGCGTTGACGATCACCGTCGGCATCGCCTCACCGACCGCGCGGAGCACGGCCGCCGTGTTCCGCAGATCGAACCGGGCGTCCGGATCCGCGTCGGTGCCGGATCGGGACGTGCCGATCACTCGGTGGCCGGCTCTGGTGAGAGCACGGCAGATCCAGCGTCCGAAGAAGCCGTTCGACCCGGGGACGAGAATCCGTTCCGGGTCGGGCATCGGCGGTCTAGCCTTCGCCGCCGATCAACCGCTCCCGGCCCGAGAGCTCGAGGGTCCGGGCGAGACCGTCGTTGAGGGCCACGGTCGGCTCCCAGCCGAGGACCGACTTCGCGCGATCGATGTTCGGTTGACGGACCTTGGGGTCGTCGGTCGGCAGGGGCTCGAAGGTGATGCTGGACTCGGAGCCGGAGGCGGCGATCACAGCGTTGGCGAGCTGGAGCAGCGTGTACTCGTCCGGGTTTCCGATGTTGACGGGCAGGTGCTCGCCGGATTCGGCCAGGAGGATCAGTCCCCGCACCAGATCGTCGACGAAACAGAACGAGCGGGTCTGGGAACCGTCGCCGAAGACGGTAAGCGGCTGGTTCTGCAGTGCCTGGCGGAAGAAGGTGGGGATCGCCCGCCCGTCGCGCGCCCGCATGCGGGAACCGTAGGTGTTGAAGATCCGGACGATCGAGGTGTCGACGCCCTGCTGGCGGTGGTACGCCATGGTCAGAGCCTCGGCATATCGCTTCGCTTCGTCGTAGACCCCGCGCGGGCCGATCGGGTTGACGTGTCCCCAGTAGCTCTCCTCCTGCGGGTGGATCTGGGGGTCGCCGTAGACCTCCGAAGTCGACGCCAGGAGGAAACGGGCCCGTTTGAACTTGGCGACACCGAGCATGTGCCAGGTGCCCTGGGCGCCGACCTTCAAGGTGTGGAGCGGCAACCGCAGGTAGTCGATCGGGCTGGCGGGAGACGCCAGGTGATAGACGAAGTCGACCTCACCTTCGATGCGGACCTCTTCGGTGACGTCGTGGTTCAGGAAGGTGAACTCGGGAGAACCGATGTGCTCGATGTTCTGCAGCGAACCGGTGTCGAGGTTGTCGACGCAAATGACGCGGTGGCCCTTCTCGAGGAGGGCATCGCACAGGTGCGACCCGACGAAGCCGGCTCCGCCGGTGACGACACAGGTAGTCATGCGGGGGATCGTATTGGAGGATCCCGGCGTCGGTCGGGGCCTTTGCCCGAGCGGAGGGCTCAGCCGGGCGGGATCTCGGTGTGGGTCCGGACCAAGAGGTTCTCGATCCGGTCGATCTCGATCGGTCCGAGCCCCTCCTCCTCGAAGTAGACCAGCCCGTCGAACAGGCCGTAGAGGGTTCCCAGCACCTCGCCGCCGTCTTCGAGCTTCAGGTTCAACCGCGCTCCGCGGCCAAGCTTGGGAATGACGGCCGCGATCTCGTCCTTCGAAGGCATGGGGAGAGCCTACGTGTCAGCAGCCCCGGGAGTGGGGCTGCTGACAGGGGGAGGAGAGATGCGCAACCGCCGACCTGGGAGAGAAGTGGTTCGACGAGAGCCGGATCCCGCTGGAGCTGGGCAACGCTTCCGAAATCCTCGGCAAGGTAGTGATCGAGGCTCCCGACCGGGCCGGGTTCACGGTCAACGCGTTGCTGATCCCCTACCTAACTCTTCGCGATCCGGATGTACGAGCAGAGACTCGCCACGGCCGACGACATCGACACCGGCATGGTCCGGGGCTGCGAGCACCCGATGGGACCGCTCCGACTCACCGACCTGGGGGCCGCGGTCATCAAGGTCGAACGCTCCGGGATCGGCGATGACACCGGGGCCTGGGCGGCGCCATACGACGACACCGGGGTTTCGACCTACTTCCTGTCCGTCAATCGCAACAAGGAGTCGGTCGTGCTCGATCTCCGCGATCCCGAGGATCAGGCCCAGGCGCGCGCGCTCGTGGCGGATTCGGCGGTGGTCGTGGAGAACTTCCGGGTCGGCGTCATGGAGAAGCTCGGGCTGGGATACGAGGAGCTGTCGAAGTTGAATCCCGGGCTGATCTACTGCTCGATCACCGGGTTCGGCGCCGGTGAGGGGGCGAGCCTCCCCGGATACGACCTCCTGATCCAGGCGGTCGGCGGGCTGATGAGCATCACCGGCGATCCGGCCGGAGGCC
>JBEBXB010000183.1:0-4794 GCA_040391885.1 Conexibacter woesei
CGCGGTAGCTCTTCGGGGACTTGAACGCGGCGAGCCGTGAGCCGCAGACCTCTCGGAGTGCCGATTCGAGAGCTTCACGCCCGGCGCCGGGCTCGGCGACGACGAAAGCGACCGGCACTTCTCCCCAACGCTCGTGGGGCTTGCCGGTGACCGCGACCTCGATCACGTCGGGATGGATCTCGAGGACGCACTCGATCTCCCGCGGGTACACGTTGAAACCACCGGAGATCAGCATGTCCTTCTTGCGGTCCACCAGGTACAGATAGCTGTCCTCGCCGAGACGACCGAGGTCACCCGTGCGTAGCCAGCCGCCCCTCAGGGTCTCGGCCGTCGCTTCGGGACGCCGCCAGTAGCCCTCCATGATGTTCGGGCCGCGGGCGATGATCTCCCCGACCTCCCCCACTGCGACCTCCGCGTCGTCCCGGTCGACCACCCGGACTTCCACGCCGCTCGTCTGCCGCCCCACCGACGACAGGCGCGAGGGATGGTTGCCGTGGCTGTCCGGCAGGTGGTCCTCCGGAGGAAGGACGGTCAGGTTGGGGCCCGCCTCGGTCAGCCCGTAGGTCTGTTGAAAGTCACATCCCAAGGTGGAGAGCGCCTCGGTGAGCAGATCCTGCGGCATCGGTGCGGCTCCGTAGAGCAGCCGTCGCACCTTGCCGTGCAGAGATGCTCGCTGACGGCGGGCTTCAGCGAGGAGATCACTGAGCATCGCCGGGACGGTCACCGCGGTGTCGGCGGTGCCGTCCGCCAGGGCGATGATCATGCGTTCGGGATCGAAACGCGGATGGATCACGTGGGTCGCGGTCGCGTGGACGTTCAGGAACACTCGCGAGCCGGCTCCCAGATGGCAGAGCGGCATCGTCGTGAGATGCCTGTCCTCCCTTGTCGTCGCCCCCTCGGCCAGCATGTGCCACCCGTTGGCGATCGTGTTCCGGTGGCTGATCATGACGCCCTTCGGCGTGCCCGTCGTCCCCGACGTGTAGATCTGGAGGACCGGTTCGCTGTCCGCCGCCGGTTCTTCACGGACCGCCGCGGAGGATCGGCTCAGGAGAGCTTCGTACTCGCCTTCTCCCATCGGGCCGGAAAGCCGGACCGTCGGGCAGTCAAGCCCGCTCTCCCGCATCCGGTCGACGACATCCTCGAAGCCGGGTTCGACGATGATCACCCTGAGATCGGCATCCCGCGCGATCCCGGACAGCTCCGGTGCGGCAAGCCGGTAGTTGAGCGGCACGCAGACGAGGCGGCTCGATCCGGCGGCGTAGTAGGCCTCTACAAACTCGGCACGGTTAGCCGAAAGCAGCCCGAACCGATCTCCCACATCCAGCCCCAAGCCCTCCCTCAGAGCATTCGCAAGGCGATTAACCCGCTCGAGCAGGTGAGAGTAGGTGAGGCTGATCCGGTCGTCCACCACCGCCAGGTGGCTTGGCCTAACCCTGGCGGCGTGGACGAGCGAATCGGAGATCAGCATCGAGCGGGGACCGCTGGGCTCAGGACCCCGATGCTGCGAGCTGCTTGAACTTCTCCTCGTCGATGGGATCGGCGAACACCGGCAGGGCCGCGATCGACGCTTCATGCGCTTCCGGGGTGAAAGACGAGCACATCGGCTCGACGACGAAGACCTCGTAACCGAGATCAGCCGCATGCCGGGCGGATGACTCCACCACGTGGTTCGTGTTCACGCCCCCGAGGAACAGGCGATCGACTCCCTGGCCTCGGAGGAGGCCGTTCAGGGGGCTGCCGACGAAGGGGTCCACCCACTGCTTGATGATGACCGGCTCCTCCGGCAACGGTGCCACCTCGTGGCAGATCGCCGAGTTCGGATCGTCGATCTGAAGCACGGGGATCGCACCGGCGAACGTCTCCGTTCGATTGGTCCGGAGCGTCGAGTGCTCGTCGAAGCCGACCCGTACGTGAGCCACCGTCAGACCGTGTTCACGGGCCACGGCGAGGCAGCGGCCGGCGACCGCGAGGACGTCGCGCCGGCTCGCCTCCGGCCCCGAACCCGACGCGCCGCCGATGGCCCCGTCAGGCCGGCAGATGGTCTCTTGATAATCCATGAGAATCAGTGCAGAACTCATACTTTCCTTCTTTCAGGGCTGTCGGTGAGTAGATCAGACTTCATTTGCGAGAACAATCGTGCAGTGGGAGGACAGAACCCCGCCCTCGACGTGGACGACCGCCAGTTCGGCGTCTTCGACCTGCCGCTCCCCACATTCGCCACGCAGCTGGCGGGTGGCCTCGACGATGTCGAAGAGCCCACCGACCGCGCCCGCGTGCGCATGCGACAACATCCCACCGTGCGTGTTCACCGGCAGCTTGCCGCCAAGCCGCGCGTGGCCCTCTTCGAAGAAGGAGGCTCCCTCCCCCGGTTTCACGAACCCGAGCTCTTCCAGCTCGATGATCGGGACGACCGTGAAACAGTCGTAGAGCATCGCGAAGTCGGCTTCGTCGGGTGTGACCCCCGCCATCTCGTAGGCGAGCTTGCTCGAACGCTCCGCGCCGGTGCGGATCAGGTCCTTCGCCATCACCACGTGCTCGTGGGTATGTGTCTCACCGATGCCACGGACGTAGACGGGAGGCTTTGCCAGATCCTTGGCCCGCTCGGCCGACGTCACGATGAAGGAACCACCCGCGTCCGAGATCAGGCAGCAGTCCAACGCGTGCAGGGGGTCGGCGATCATCTTCGATTCGAGCACGTCTTCGACCGTGATCAGGTTCCTGCGAGGGGCCGAAGGGGTGAGGCTCGCGTGGTAGTGGGCATTCACCGCCACCGAGGCCAGCTGTTCGGGCGTCGTGCCGAATTCGTGCATGTGCCTCTGGGTGACGAGCGCGTAGAAGGTCGGCAAGGACGGCCCGAAGGGACTCTCGAAACTCGGGTGCCCGACCGACTGCGAAAGCGTGGCGATCGCCTGCTCACGGGTCTGGCCGGTCCTCCGGTTCTCTCCCGCGAGCACCAGGACCGTCTCGGCCTGACCCGTCGCGATCGCGGAGACCGCATGCGAGAGTGCGACGCCGGGAGTGGCACCGCCGATCGTCATCGACGCCATATACCGCGGCTCGAGGCCGAGATACTCACACATCACGGAACCGAGCATGAAGAACGGCTCGGTCTGAGAGTAGGCGGTGAGCAGGCCGTCGATGTCGGATGGCTTGAGGCCGGCGTCCTCGATCGCGTTTCTCGCGGCGATCGCATTCAGCCCGAGGCCCGTGTGGTCCGGGGTCTTGCCGATCGGCGATTCGCCGACCCCGACCACGGCGGCCACGTTGCGCAGCGTCATTTCGCACCTCCGACGGTCGCCGGTTTGAACAGCGGCAGGGTCACATCGTCGGTCACCTTCTCGTAACTGATCGCGAGCGGCATGCCGATCTCGACCTGCTCGTGTTCGACTTCCACAAGCCGAGAAAAGACGCGCACGCCTTCCTCCAAGTCGATCAGACAGACCACGAACGGGACCTTATCCTTCAGCGCCGGCGTCGGGGCAATGCGAACGATCGACCATGAGTACAGCTCGCCGTTGCCGCTGATAGGAAACCACTCGACATCGCTAGACCAGCACTTCGGGCAGAGTTCCCGCGGGTAGTACCTCACGGTTTCGCAGCCCGCACAGCGTTGTATCTCGAGCGCGTGGGCCTGCGATGTCTCCCAGAACCGGCGGTTGTCGGCGTCGATTCGGGGCAGGGGTGGTAAGAGCTTCTAGGTCAATCTTTCTCCTTGACTATCTGACTATCGATGAAGGCTGTCGAAACCGGTGCCGTCAGGACACCGGGCGACGGGCGCGCCAGCGGGCGAGCAGCACCGCGACGATCAGGATCGTTCCCTGGTAGACGTTGACGATCCAGAACGGAAGCCCGGCAAGCTGAAGCCCGTTGATTCCGAACGCGACGATGAAGAGCGCCACTATCAGGCCCGGAACGTTGAATCGCCCGGGTCGGATCATGGTCGACCCCAGGAAGGCCGCGGCATACGCCGGGAGCAGGTAGGCGCCTCCGATATTCGGTGGGCCGGAACCCAGGCGCGAGGCGTAGATGACACCGGCGAAGGTCGCGAGGATGCCGGCCGAGACGAAGGCGGCGAAGATGACCCGGTTGGTCCGCACGCCCGCCAGGCGGGCCGCTTCGCGCCCGGCGCCGGTGGCGTACGCTCGACGGCCGAACGGAGTGTATTCCAGGATGTACCACATGACGAGCATCGCGAACCCCGCATAAAAGATCGGGATCGGGATGCCGGCGATCTGGGTGCGGGCCAGGTCGGTGAACCCGGAGGGGATCCCCTCCGCGATCGTGGTGCCACCGGCGATCAGCTCGGATATGCCGACGAAGACGGCACTGGTGGCGATGGTGCCGATGAACGGGTCGATCCCGCCCTTGAGGATCAGGGTGCCGTTGAGGACACCGCTCATCGCGCCCATGACGAGAACGGTGCCAATGATCGCCCCCGGGATCGGCATCGAACCCGAGGTGGTCTGAAACAACCATGTGACCACGACCACCGCCAGGGTCATCGCACCCGCGACGGAGATGTCGAAGACACCACAGGCCAGGGGCAGCAGGACGGCCAGCGCCATGATGCCAATGATTGCCTGATTGCCGATGACGCCGACGAGGTTGTCGTAATTCAGGAACTTGCCGGGCAGGGCGATCGTGAAGACGACGAACATGACCGCCAGGATCACCAGTCCCCCGTACTTCTCGAGCCAGGTCGCGTTCGCGTTGCTCTCTTCCTGGCGCATGATGCGGCCGGGCGTCCTTGCGGAACCGCCGTCCTCTTGGATTTCGGGGTCGAGCATGACCTGG
>JBEBXB010000184.1:0-4750 GCA_040391885.1 Conexibacter woesei
GGATCCTGGTGCGGCAGGTAGCGGATGTCGACGTCGATGGCGCAATAGTCGGGCACTTTGTTGATCGCGTCGCCACCCCAGATACGGCCGAGGTTGATCGAAGGGCGATCGAACAGTTCGGAACTTTCCTTCGCAAACGGTAGCGATTCGATCCCTCGGAACATGTCCACGGCCCGCAGGATCGCGTTCTCGCCGAGCCACGGAGTGGATCCGTGCGCCGAACGTCCACCCACCCCGAGCCGTACCGCGAGCACGCCCTTGGCGGCGACACCGACGTGCATGTCGGTGGGTTCACCGGTGATCGCGAACGCTCCCCGGAGGCCGCGCCTGACCAGGAACTCGCTGCCCCTGTCCTCCGACTCCTCCGACTCCTCGTCGGAGACGATCGCCAGCACCACCCTCACGCCCGGGATCGGGTCGGCGGGGTCGGGAAGCGCCAGCATCATCGCCGCGAGGGCGGCCTTCATGTCGTACGTGCCGCGCCCGATCAGGCGGTCGCCGTCGATCCGGGGCGCGAACTGGACGGCCCCGGCCGGCACCACGTCGACGTGCCCGTGGAGGATGATCGCTGGGTCGGAATGGTCGCCCACCTCGGCGGTGATCACGGGGAGGCCGCGGCACTCCTCCGTGCGCACGGCGATGCCGCGGGCCTCGAGCCAGCCCTTTATGAATCCGGTTGCTTCCTGGACGCCGGCCGGGGCCGATGTGTCCACGGAAACGAGACGCTGGGCAAGCCCCAGCAGATCATCCATCCGGGCAGGCTACCCGAGCGGCGGGGCGTCGGCCCCCAAGCCGTCCTCCCGGCGCCATCCCTGCCATGCACGATGCACCGTCCCCGGTGCATCCCGCATGGTCTGGGGTCAGTCCGTGAGCTTGAGGAAGGCTTCTACGCGCTCCAGGTCCCGCTCGGCGAGCCGGCGTGATGCTTCCCCCGGCTTCGAGTCCGCGAGACGGGCCTCGGCGTCCGAACGTTCGTCGGCCAAAGCCGACGCGTCCAGGCTGCCAGGGTCCACAGCCTCCTCCAGGAGCACCTGCGCGTGGTTGCCGAACACCTGGACCATGCCGTGGCCCTGGGCCCACTCGCGGGTCTCGGATCCGTCCAGCTTCAGCCGCAGCAGGGTGGGCTTGAGCTGCGCCAAGATCGGTACGTGGTTGGCCAGCACACCGATCTCGCCCGCGACCGTACGGGTCGAGAGCTGGACGACCTCGCCGTTGAAGAGCTCACCCTCGGGGGTGAGCACCTCAACCGTGAATGTGGTTTCGCCGGCCAATGTCCTAGTTGCCTGAGCTCTTGCCCTGGGCGATCACCTGGTCGATGCCACCCTTCATGTAGAAGGCGTTCTCCGGGTAGTCGTCCAGCTCGCCGTCGAGGATCATGCGGAAGCCGCGGACCGTCTCGTTCACGGGGACGTACTCGCCGGTCGTGCCGGTGAACTGCTCGGCGACGAAGAACGGCTGCGAGAGGAAACGCTCGATCTTGCGGGCCCGGAAGACCAGGACCTTGTCCTCGTCCGCGAGCTCGTCGATGCCGAGAATCGCGATGATCTGCTGCAGCTCGCTGTAGCGCTGCAGGATCTCTTGGACGTCGGTCGCCGTCTTGTAGTGCTCCTCGCCGAGGATGTCCGGCTTGAGGATGGTCGACGTCGAGTCCAGCGGGTCCACGGCCGGGTAGATGCCCTTCTCCGAGATCGCCCGCGAAAGCGTGGTGGTCGCGTTGAGGTGGGCGAAGACCGAGGCCGGGGCCGGGTCGGTGAGGTCGTCGGCGGGGACGTAGATCGCCTGGACCGAGGTGACCGAGCCACGGGCGGTCGAGGTGATCCGCTCCTGGAGCTGGCCCATCTCGGTCTCCAGCGTCGGCTGGTAGCCGACGGCGGAGGGCATGCGGCCCAGCAGCGCCGAAACCTCGGAGCCGGCCTGGGTGAACCGGAAGATGTTGTCGATGAAGAGCAGCACGTCCTGGCCGCCGGCCTCACGGTAGTACTCCGCCATGGTCAGGCCGGAGAGCGCGACGCGGAGACGGGCTCCGGGGGGCTCGTTCATCTGACCGAAGACCATCATCGTCTTGTCGATGACGCCCGACTCGGTCATCTCGATGTAGAGGTCGGTGCCCTCACGGGTCCGCTCGCCGACGCCGCAGAAGGCGGAGAGTCCGCCGTGCTCGCGGGCGATGTTGTGGATCAGCTCCTGGATCAGAACGGTCTTGCCGACGCCGGCGCCGCCGAACAGGCCGATCTTGCCGCCCTTCACGTACGGGGCGAGGAGGTCGACGACCTTGATGCCGGTCTCGAGGATCTCCTGGGTCGGGGTCAGGTCGGTCGCCTTCGGCGAGGGACGGTGAATCGGCCAACGCTCGACGTCGGCCGGGATCGGGTCCCCGCCGTCGATCGGCTCGCCCAGCAGGTTGAAGATCCGGCCGAGGGTGGCGTCACCGACGGGCACGGTGATCGGGCCGCCGGTGTCGACCACGCGGTCGCCGCGCTGCAGGCCGTCGGTGGCGTCCATGGCCACGGTGCGGACCCGGTCGTCGCCGAGGTGCTGCTGGACTTCGCAGACCAGGCTGCGCGCCTCGCGGGCGTCGGAAGCATCGACCTCGATCTTTACGGCCGAGTACACCTCGGGCAGCTGATCGGGGAATACGACGTCGACCACGACGCCGGTGATCTCTTCGATTCGTCCTGTGTTCTTGCCGTTGTTCTCTGACATATCTCCAGTTTCCAGTTTCAGTCTCGTGGCGTCTGTCTAGCCGAGCGCTTCCGCGCCGCCGACAACTTCCAGGATCTCCTGCGTGATCTCGGCCTGCCTGACCCGGTTCATCTCAAGGGTCAGGTCATCAATCATGGTCTCGGCGTTCTCCGCCGCACTGCGCATGGCGGTCATGCGGGCACCGAGCTCGGACGCGGCCGATTCCAGAAGCGTCCGGTAAAGCGAAATGTTCACGTAATCGGGGACCAGCTCGGCGAGCAGCTCCTCCGGTTCGGGTTCGTACTCCCAGAGGGACTGCGAGTGCGCCTCGGCGACCTCGCCCTCCAGCTCCACCGCGGCTTCGTCCTCCGCGCCCTGACCGACGACCTCGGCCTGCTGGACGGGAAGCAGACGCTGACGGTGGACATACTGGGTAAGCGGCGAGACGTAACGGTTGTAGACGACCTCGACCCGGTCGACCTCGCCCTCGATGTAGGCGGCGACCAGCGCCTCCCCGATCTCGCGGGCGTTGGCGTAGGCGGGCCGGTCGGTGAAACCGGTCCAGGAACCGGCGATCACCTGTTTGCGGAAGGTCAAGGCTCCGTCACCGCGACGTCCTACCGCGTAGAAGACGACTTCCTTGCCTTCGTTGACCAGCGAATCGCGCAGGTCGAGGCCCTCGCGAAGGATGTTGGCGTTGAAGGCGCCGGCCAGACCGCGGTCACCCGTGATCAGCAGCACGGCGACCCGCTTGACGTCCTCGCGCTCCTGCAGGACGGGAACCTGCTGGAGCGTTCCCGCCTCGGCCGCGGCGCGCTGCGTGAGCTGGCGCATCGTCTGGGCGTAGGGACGCAGATCGGCGATCCGCATCTCCGCCCGACGCAGGCGCGCGGCAGCCACCATCTCCATCGCGCGCGTGATCTGGCGGATGTTCTTCACGCTGGAGATCTGGTTTGTGACTTCTTTGCGGTTGGCCATAGTTGCTTACCCGTTGCTTCGGCGAGTGATCGACGCCTACGCGGCGGCGGGCTCCTCTTCGACGGCGGTCTCTTCGGCACGGGCGGCATCGACGCGGTCCGACTCACCGGCGGCCAGGGGCTCGCCCTGGTCGTCGAAGTCCGGACCGAAGTCGTCGACGAACTCGCTGATCGCGTCGGCGAGAGCCTTCTCGTCCTCCTCGGGGAACTGGCCGGTCTCGTTGATCCGGCCGAAGAGCTCCTTCTGCTCGGAGTTGAGACGCAGCAGCATGTCCTCGAGGAACTGGCCGACCCGTTCGGTCTTGATCCGGTCGAGGAAGCCGCCGGTGCCGGAGTAGATCGATGCGACCTGATCGGCGACCGGGAGTGCGTTCCGCTCGTTCTGCTTGAGCAGCTCGACCAGACGCTCACCGCGAGCCAGCGTGCGCTGGGTCTCGGCGTCGAGCTCGGAGCCGAACTGCGCGAAGGCGGCGAGGTCGCGGTACTGGGAGAGCTCGCCCTTCATCTTGCCGGCGACCTTCTTCATGGCCTTGGTCTGGGCGTCGCCGCCGACCCGGGAGACCGAGATGCCGACGTTGATGGCCGGACGGACACCCGAGTTGAACAGATCGGACTCGAGGAAGATCTGACCGTCGGTGATCGAAATCACGTTGGTCGGGATGTAGGCCGAGACGTCGTTCGCCTGGGTCTCGATGATCGGCAGCGAGGTCAGTGAGCCTCCACCCTCGGCGTCGCTCAGCTTGACGGCCCGCTCGAGCAGACGCGAGTGCAGGTAGAAGACGTCGCCCGGGTAAGCCTCACGGCCCGGCGGGCGCCGCAGCAGCAGCGACATCTGGCGGTAGGCGTACGCGTGCTTGGTGAGGTCGTCGTAGACGCACAGCGCGTGGCCGCCCTTGTAGAGGAAGTACTCGGCCATCGCGGTGCCGGCGTACGGCGCGATGAACTTGATCGGCGCGGCCTCGTCGGCGGGCGCGGCGACGATGATCGTGTTGTCCATGGCGCCGGCGGCCTCGAGGACCTCGCGCACCTGGACGATCGTCGACATCCGCTGGCCGATGGCCACGTAGACGGAGACGACGCCGGAGTCCCGG
>JBEBXB010000185.1:0-4700 GCA_040391885.1 Conexibacter woesei
CCGAGCTTCGCACGGTCGACGAGTCGGTCCGCTTCATGCTGCCCAAGGAGATCCGCAAGGGTCTCCCCATGGTTCAAGCCTGATCCGCGAGGGTCGGAGGCTTATCGCTTCAAGGCCGGGGCGAAGCTGACCGACCAGATCTCAGGCTCGCCCTCGAGCTCGATCGAGATCCGGTGGGGTCCGCTGACCGGGCGCTCGGTCAGCGTGTAGAGACCCGGTCCGTCGACCGGAACCGGTTCGAGCGGATCCCCGCCTATCGACACCATCAGGGTCCCGCGCCCACTCGCGGTCGCGTGGACCCCGGCGTGGCCGGCGTCCTGGTAGTCGATGTCGAAGCCGTCGCCGTCGGCGCGCGTGAAGGGACGGCCATCGCCGGGGATCAGCTCCTCGCCCGGGGGCGTCACCTCGGCTCCGCTCGCGTCGGTGGCACGGATCGGATCCATCAGTCCCGGCAGTTCGGGAAGGCCTTCCGGCAGTCCCTCGGGCGCTTCCTGCCCCGGTTTCGGCGCGGCGCGTCCGGCGGCCTGAAGAGCCTCCTGGATCGCTTCCTCGGTCGCCTGGTACTCGCCCTCGCCGAAGTGGAACCAGCGCAAGATGCCGCCGCGGCCCCACAGGAAGAGGCTGGGCCAGCCCTCGAACCCGTAGCTGGTCTGGAGGATCCGGTTTTCGTCGATGATCACCGGGAACTCGACCCCGAGCCGACGCAGCCCGCTCTCCACCGCGGCGGCGTCGGTGCCGAACGGAAACCGTGGCACCTGGACCCCGACGACCTTCAGGCCGAGGGGGGAATACTTGCGATCCCACTCGACCAGGTAGGGCAGTGTGCGGACACTGTTGAGCTGGCTGAAGTCGAACATGTGCACCAGCACCGGGCCCTTGGCGGTGGCAACGGTCATCTTCCCGGGGTCCTTGCCGATCCAGGTCGCTTCCGGAGGCAGGTCGGGTACGGCTATGTCGGCTCGGAGGGGGAGGATGGACCGGATTCTAGAGTTCCGCGGAACGCTATGATCGGTCTTCGGATTCACCCCGGTCCGGGATCCAGTCATCCCAAGAGGAGCGAAGTCGTGAACACCAAGCTGTGGGATCGCATCGAGCAGGAACGTGCCGAGTGCAACGTCCTTGATCACCCGTTCTACCAGCGCTGGTCCGCCGGCGACCTGACTCGTGAAGAGCTTGCCGACTATGCCGGCCAGTACCGCTATGCCACCGAGGCCATCGCCCGGATGAGCGCCGACATCGCCAGCGCGGCTCCCGAAGGGGAACGAGCCGGGGTCGAGCGTCACGCCATCGAGGAAGCCGGGCACATCGCCTTGTGGGACGGCTTCATCAACGCGGTCGGCGGTACGGTCGGCGCCGAGCCCAACCCGGAGACGCTCGAGTGCGTGAACACCTGGACCAGGGCCGACAGCTTCGGGGCGCAGCTCATGCGCATGTACGCGGTGGAATCCGGTCAGCCGGAGATCTCGAAGACCAAGGCTGAGGGCTTGGCTGCCCATTACGGGATCATCGACGCCCCGGGCAATGAGTACTTCACGGTCCACGAGGAGATGGACGTCCATCACGCGGCCGCCGGCCGCAAGATGATCGAGAAGTACGCGAATGAATTCTCCGAGGACGAGCTGGTCGAAGCCGCCGCCGAGGCCTTCCGGGCCAACTGGGGCCTGCTCGACGGCATCGCCCTCACGGAAGGTGCAGCAGCGCCCTGCTGAACTTTCCTCTAGCGCATGCCCTGGCCGCAGGCCAGGATGTTCCGATACCGGCATGGCTCTTCGCCTGGGGAGCTTCGGTAGTACTGATCGTTTCGTTTTTCGCTCTCTCGGCGGGCTGGCGACGGGCTCGCTACGAGGGCGACACCTGGCGCCCCGCCGCGCCTCGGTTGTCCGCGGTGCTCCGTTCGCTGCCGTTCCGGGTGCTCTGCGGGGCGATCGGGGCCTTCCTGCTCGGCGTCGCGATCTACGCCGGGTTCGAGGGCACGTCGGCGCCCGACCGCAACGTCGCGCTGACCCTGCTCTTCGTCACGGCCTGGCTCGGCTTTCCGGTCGTCGGAGTGGCGCTCGGCAACGTCTTCCCGGCCTTCAATCCGTGGAATGCCGTCGCAGCGCCGATCGGGTTCGCCTGGCGCAAGCTGACCGGTTCGGCACCCCGCCATTTCGCGTATCCGGCATGGCTCGGCCGGTGGCCGGCCGCGATCGGGTTGGCGGGCTTCGTCTGGCTCGAGCTGATCTACGGGCAGGGCCCCGGGGTCGCGGTCGGTGTCTCACCCGACGCCGTCGCCCGGGCGGCCGTGTTCTACTCCGTCTACACCCTCGGGATGGTCGGGCTCTTCGGCCGTGAGGTCTGGTTCCGCAACGGCGAGACCTTCTCCGTCTATTTCGGGATGTTCGCTTCGCTCGGCAAGCTGGAGATGCGAGACGGACGGCTCGGGATCCGGCGCTTCCTAGCCGGCTCGACGCGCTGGGTCTCCGGCATGGACCTCAAGTCCGACGTCGGAAAGGCGGCGATCCCCGGCTCGATCGCCCTCATCATCACGTCGATCGGCACCACGACCTTCGACGGCGCTCAGGAGGGAGTCTTCAAGGACGGTGTCGAGCAGGTCATCACCTGGCTCACCGACGTCGGTCTCGGCGTGACCGCATCGGTGCGGATCTCCGGTTCGATCTTCATGGCGCTCTCGATCGCGATCGTGGCGCTGGTCTACTACTTCGGGGTGAGGGGCATGGGGGGCGTGCCCGGGGCGCCGAGCCGGACCACGCTTTGGCGCTCCTTCGGCCACGCCCTGATCCCGATCGCGTTCGCCTACTTGGTGGCCCACTACTTCAGCCTCTTCTTCTTCCAGGAGCAGGCCCAGTTCACGTATCTGCTCTCCGACCCGCTCGGCACCGGGCACACCGACCTCTTCGGCACCGCGGGCCACGGGGTGAACTACAGCGCGATCGGCACCGACGTCACCTGGTATGTCCAGGTGGGTGCGCTGGTCGGCGGCCACGTCGCCGGTCTCGTCCTCGCCCACGACCGGGCGATCGCGATCTGGTCGGACATCCGCGCGGCCGCCCGTTCCCAGTACTGGATGCTGGCGGTTATGGTCGCCTTCACCTGCTTCGGCCTCTTCCTGCTCTCGGTCTCGAACGCCTGACCCCAGCAGGGCCGAGCGCCTGACTCAGCGAGGTCGGGGAACGGTGGAAACGGGCGATCGGAACGCTCGCGATCGGGGGTTGTCATAACCATGGCCAGCGGTTAGGTTCGTTGCATGCTGCGACTGTCGACAACGGTCGGCGTGATCGCGGCGACGTTGTTCCTGGCGTTGTCGCAGCAGTCGGCAGCGCAGGTATTCGGGTTCGAGTTCGGGGGTAGCGACAAGACATCACCGCCCGCCGCGCTGGAGGCAGGCGCATCGTCGATCGCCGTCGACGCGGATGGGAACGTCTGGGTGGCGGACACCCAGAACTCACGGGTCGTCAAGTACGACTACAACGGCGGCTACATCGCTTCGTTCGATCGGGCAGTCGGTGGCGGCCCGGCATTCGGCCTGGTGAGATCCGTCGCCGCCGACAGGAAGGGCAACATCCTCGTAGTTCCGGGAGGGTCGCTCGTCAACCGGATCGTCGAGATGGACGCGGGCGGCTCCTTCGTGCGGATGGTCGGGCCGAACGGTCCGGGCGGGAACCCACTCGTCAACGCGACGTCGGTCGCCGTCGACGAGCTGGGTCGGATCGTCGTCCTCGACCTGAACAGGGTCGCCGTCTACCGGCCCGACGGCACCCCGCTCACGGAGTACCGCAACTACACGGGCGGTACGGGCGTGGCAGCTGCCAACGGTTCGATCTACGTCTCCGGGATCCCCGCGGTCGGGGAGTCCGAGATCACCGAGAACTTCCTTGCCGGACGGGCGGCCCGCAAGGCGAGGACATCCGGAACCTTCAGGGAGATCGAGGTCGACCCTTCCGGGCGTGTGCATGCGGCCGATTACCAAAACAGCGTGATCAAGCGGATCGACATGAACACCCTCGCCATCGAACAGATCGGCGTACGTGGCCTGGGGGAGGGCGAGATGAACGGGCCGTCCTCGGTCGCCGTGGACTGTCGAGGCAACGTCTACGCGCTCGAAAGTGCCGGACGGGACGACTCGGTCCCCAAGGCGATGTCGAAGGTCGTCAAGTTCATCGAACCGGGCGCCGCCCCGCCGCCCTGCGCGCCGAGGCCCCTGCCACGGGGCGCGATCGACACCCAGGTCAACGACATCGAGGTCAGCCAGGCGATTCAGCCCGCCCGGACGTTCACGGCCGGGCCCGTCCTGGCGCCCGGGCAGGTCGGCTTCGACCTGCCGGAGACGACCCCGCGGAAACGGGCCTGGGGCTCGGGCACGATCGACCCGGATGCGAGGGTCGGGGAGGTGCCGCTCGCCGCCGGCCACAAGACGGTGGTGCGGGTGTACGCCAACCTCAGGCAGGGCCCCACCGGAGGCCTCGGCGGGGTGCCGGCGACCCTGGAGGCGATCACCCAGGCAGGACGGCGGCTGGGACCGATCCAGGCCACCGCAGGGCCGGCGGTCCTCAGGGCCGGCGACCGCACCGTCGACCGAGCCAAGCGGCTCGATCCAGCCGGGACGTACACCTTCGATCTGCCCGAGGCCTGGACCAACGCCGGTCGGCTCGAGCTGATCGCCCGGGTCAACCCGGCCCGGATCGGCTGTGATTCGCAGT
>JBEBXB010000186.1:0-4653 GCA_040391885.1 Conexibacter woesei
GCCACCGGCAGCCCCGACGTGGTGATGTCCCGCGCCACCGTCCAGGTCACGGCCCTGGTCCTGGTCGCCCTGATCGCGGGTGGGGCCATCCTGCTCGTCTTCTGACGCGGTCGCCGCGAGCTATGTCGCGGGGCCTGAGACGGGCTCAGCCGGTCGGGCGGTAGAGCGCGGTCTCGTCGAGGTCGGCGACGGAGTTTCGGCCGGTCAGTCCGAGGGCGGTGTCGATGTCCGCCTTCAGGCCGGTGAGCATCCGGGCCACCCCGGCCTCGCCGCCGCCGGCCACGGCCCAGGCCCAGGCTCGGCCGATCAGCACCGCCTTCGCGCCCATCGAGATCAGCTTCACGGCGTCCAGCCCGGTGCGGATTCCGCCGTCGGCCAGCACCTCGACCTCGTCGCCGATCGCTTTGGCGACGGCGGGGAGCGCGACCGCGGTCGAAGGCACCGAGTCGAGCTGACGGCCGCCGTGATTGGAGACGATCACGGCATCGACCCCGGCGTCGGCGGCCTTCCGGGCATCTTCCGGATCGAGCACGCCCTTGACGACGAGCTTGCCCTGCCAGTGCTCGCGCACCCAGGCGATGTCCTCCCAGGTGACGCCGGGATCGAACTGCGCGTCGACCCAGCTCTTGAAGTCCTCGGGGCTGCTGGCACCGGGGACGGCCTTCTCCAGGTTCCCGAAGGTGAGCGGCTTCCCCTGGATCGCGACGTCGGCGAGCCAGCGGGGATGGGAGACGAGGTCGAGGCCACGCCGCAGCTTTGCCCAGGCAGTGTGCTCGCCGACCATCGCGTTGCGGGTGTCGCGATGCCGGGCGCCGACCACGGGCAGATCGAGCGTCAGCACCAGAACGGTCGAACCGACCGCCTGGGCCCGAGCCATCAGATCCTCGGCATAGGCGCGGTCGCGCATCACGTAGAGCTGGAACCACGGCGGGGTGGAGGTCGCCGCGGCAACTTCCTCGATGCCGCAGATCGAAACTGTGGACTCGACGAACGGGATGCCGGCCGACTCCGCGGCGCGAGCCGCCTGGACCTCGGCACGACGGGCGAACATCCCGCCCAATCCGACCGGCCCCAGGATCACGGGCATATCTAGCTCCTGGCCCAGCACCTCGCAGGACTGCTCGCGCACGGACACGTCGCGCATCACGACCTGTCGCAGTAGAACCTTCTCCAGGTCGTACACGTTTGACCGCATGGTCGCCTCTTCATAGGCCCCGCCGTCGATGTAGTCGAAGAGCTGCCGGGGGAGCCGCCGCCGCGCCAGTTCCCGGTAGTCGAGAACCGTGGCCGGGGCCAAACCGAGAGGACGATCAGGGCTGAAACGCATCAGCGAAACCTAATCGAAGACTCGGATGTCAATCAACCGGACTGCGCGAGCTCATCGAGCACTTCCCGGAACGTGCCCCAGGCCGGTTCGCCGATCCGTTCGCGCCAGGCCTCCTCGACCTCGCGTCCGGCGGCCCAGATGGCGGCTTCGAGCCGGCGCCCGTGCTCGGTGAGCCGGACGATCCGGGCCCGGCCGTCGTCCGGGTGCGGCTCGCGGGTGAGGTAGCCGGCGCGCTCGAGTTGCCCGAGGACGTCGTTGACCGCCTGCTTGGACAGCTGGGCGACGGCCGCGATCTCGGTCGGCTGGCGACCCTCTGGGCCCTCGAATCTGAAGATCGGGAACTGGGCGAAGGTAACGTCCTCGAACCCGGCGGCGTGGATGCTGTCGAGCATCTCGGCACGCAGCCTGTGGTTGGCCTGGCGCAGCCGGCCGACGGCGCTCGGCACCCGCGGTTTGGCGGCAGTTTCCGCATGTCGTACGGCTGCTGTACTATTATTGGTACGGCTCACGTACTACATCATAGAGGAGGACAGGATGGACCGCACGAGGATGGACCAGCTCATCGAGGAGCACATCACGGCTGAATCGGCCGGCGATGTGGATGCGAGCGTGGCGATGTACACAGAGGACGTGATCCACGACGTGGTGGGGTCGCCCTTCGGGCCACTCAACGGGCCGCAGGCGGCGAAGGGCTTCTACGAGATGCTCACCACCAACGTCAAGACGGAGCGCATGGACGTGACCCACTCCTGGTACGGCGATGATTTCTGCGTGCTCGAGCACCAGTTCCACGGAACGGTCCCGGGCGAGTTCCTCGGGGTGCCCGGGAACGGTAAGCGGATCTCGTTCCGGATGCTCCACATCTGGGAGTTCAAGGAAGACCGGATCTCGCGGGAGAACGTGTGGCTCGACGGCGGCTCGATCGTCGCCCAGCTGACGGGAGAGCAACCGGTGGCGGCCACGGCCTGAGCGGGGCCGCTCCGACCGACCGTGATTGAGAGCCGCGCCTTCGGGATACAAGGAGCAGATGGATCGTGATCCCCGCAAGCCTCGTGCCACCGCCCGATTTCTGCCGTCCGCGATCGGCTTCGCGCTGCTCGCGTTGCTGATCGTCCTGGTACCCGGCCCCGCCTAGGGCGCCGCGTACCGGGTCTGGCGGAAGATTCGCGCCCATCGGAAGGCATGGGCCGGATTGGGGCCCATATAGCCTCCGGCCATGACCGAGCAATCAGGAGACGAGGCCCCGCCGGGCATGTTCCGGGCAAGCGAGCCCGGCCTCCAGTCGCGAATCGAACGGGCCCAGGGGCTGATCGCCACGTTCAACCACGCTTCTGCGATCGATCCGCCGGTCGCGAACGAAGCGCTGACGGCGCTGCTCGGCGCGATCGGGGAAGGCGCCGTCGTGCGAGCTCCGATCGCCTGCGACGTGGGGAGCAACATCTCGATCGGCGATCGCACATTCGTGAACAGCGGTTTGACGGCACTCGACATCGCCCCGATTCAGATCGGGGACGACTGCCAGATCGGACCCTCCGTCAATCTGCTCACGCCCATCCATCCGGTCGATCCGGACCTGCGGACGGACGGCTGGCAGAGCGCGGAACCGATCACGATCGGTGACCGGGCGTGGATCGGCGGCGGCGCGACGATCCTTCCCGGGGTCACGATCGGCGCCGGCAGCGTCGTCGGCGCCGGAGCCGTGGTCACCCGCGACGTTCCCGCCGGCCTGGTCGCGGTCGGCAACCCGGCCCGGGTGATCCGCCCGGCCACCCGAGAAGGACGGCCCGGCACGGTCACGTGCCTTGTCACCTGCCCGCGCGACGACGCCGAGAGGCTCGGCTCTGCCGTGGTCGAGGCGGGCAACGCCGCCTGCGTGAACGTGATCGACGGGATCCGTTCGATCTACCGCTGGCAGGGTGAGGTCGTGCGGGACGACGAAGCTCTGCTCGTGATCAAGACGACGACCCCGTCGATCCCCGACCTCGACGCCCAACTGACAGAGATCCACCCCTACGACGTCCACGAACTGATCTGCCATCCGATCGAAGCGGGCAACCCCGCCTACCTCGACTGGATCGCCGATTCGGTCGGCGTCAGGTCGCCTGGCTGATCGGACGGATCAGGATCTCGTTCAGGTCGACCCCTTCGGGCTGATCGAGCGCGAACGCGACGGCTCGGGCGATGTCGTCATCCGAGAGCGCGGAATCACCGGGGCGATTCTCGAAGAAGTCGGTGTCGACCATCCCGGGTTCGATCAGGGTCGTCTTGATCCGGTTGTCGTCGTCGCGTCCCCGCAGCTCCTGGCGGAGGGCCTCGCCGATCGCGGTGGCCGCGAACTTCGTCGCCGAGTAGAGCGACCCGGGAAGCACCCGTCTGCCGGCGATCGAGCTGGTGACCAGATAGTGGCCACGGCCCCGTTCCAGCATGTGGGGGAGGGTCGCCCGGATGGTCAGCGCGGGGCCGAGCACATTCGTGAGGACCATCGATCGCCAGTGGTCGGGCGACTCCTCCAGGAAGCCACGGGTCGCGCCGAAGCCGGCGTTCGCGAACACCTCGTCGATCCGCCCGAAACGATCCAGGGTGGCGGCGACCATCGCCTCGGTCTGGTCCCAGTCGCCCACGTCGCAGGAGACCGCAAGTGCCCGGTCCGGTCCCCCGAGCTCCTCCGCCAGCTCCTCCAGAGGTTCGAGACGTCTTCCGGCCAGCACCAGCCGACGACGTTCCGCCAACAACTTCGCCGTGGCCCGCCCGATCCCGCTGCTGGCCCCGGTGATCATCAATACCGCATGGTCGCTCATGCCCCGATCTTCGCATGCGTGGAAAAGTGCCGAACATCTTCATGAAACCCTTCACGGCCCCAGTGCTACCGGCGGTCGAACCGGTCTGGGTCACTGGGCCGCGAGAAGCTCGGAGGTGCGGTCGCGATCGGTTAGTTTCGAAGCATGTCCGACATGTGGGACAGCGTTGCGCCGGCATGGGAAGCCAACGCCGATTTCGTGGACGAACACCTCGCCGAGGCCACCCGGAAGATGCTGGAGGCCGCGGGCGTCGCCGAAGGGGACGACGTCCTCGACCTGGCCTGCGGGCCGGGCGGGGCGGGGCTGGCGGCCGCTTCCCGGGTAGGGGCTTCGGGGTCCGTCGTACTGGCCGACGATGCGCCGAACATGGTCGCGGGGGCCGGTCGCCGTTCGGCTGACCTCGACAACGTGAGCACCCTACTCTGCGGGCAGGCCGACATCCCGGTAGCCGACGCGGCTTTCGACGCGGTCATCAACCGTCACGGGCTGATGTTCGCGGAGGATCCCGCCGCCGCGGTCAAGGAGGCG
>JBEBXB010000187.1:0-4631 GCA_040391885.1 Conexibacter woesei
CGATCGACCCCTACATCAACGACATCTGGCATCGCCGGGCCGAACGGACCTGGCACCAGCCCTACTTCGTCGGCAAGTAGCCGAAGGGCAGGCAGCAGCGGCCCAGCCTTCAGCGAACCCGGACCTTGACCATCTTCTTGCGGGTGAGAACCCCGTTGCCGCTCACAGTCACCTTGACGAGCCGGAGACCTTTGGCCGCTCGATTGCGAACCTTGACCGTCAAGCGACGGCGCAGCTCGACACCGGTACCCACTGACCCGAGGGACACGCATCTGCGGGCCGGACGGACGAACCTACGACCTCCGGACACACAGACCTTTGTACCCGCCACCGGCGCACCTCCCGCGTTCCTCACGATCGCGTTCAGCCTGATCGTCCGGCCGGCACGGATCTTGAAGGACCTTTTTGCCAATCCCAGCTTGAGAGCTTTGTGGACGATCCCGCTACCGGTGATCTCCGCTTCCAGTAGACCCGCATCCGTATCCACCGAGACCGTCGCCGACGCTGACCCCGCCACGGTGGGTGTGAACCGGACCAGGGTCGAACAGCTGCCGCCGGCCACGAGATCGCCGACACACGCCGTCGGGTCCAACAATGCGAACTGACCGTCATTCGCCGAGAAGGAGATCCCGTTCACCTTCGACCGGCTAGTACCACCGTTGGTCAAGTAGATCCCAGTCGTATAGGAGTCCCCAACGCGCTGACGACCGAACCGTATGTAGGGCGTCAGAATTTCAGCCCTGGGATCGAAGTACCGGGAGACCCGGGCGACCGGGCTGCCACCATCGTCAGAGTCGGACACGACGATCGGGATGCCCTCTTCGTTCACGAACCCCTTCGGTGACGACAGGTTCGCGCCGGGAGCCGCCAGAGGTTGCGCCAGCGCCACTTTGCTCCTGGAACCGATATACGAGCCCCAGGACCGATTCTCCACCGGATCCGTCCAAGTCACGACCACCGCGTCACGGGAATTCATTCCAGCCTGGGGTTTGCTGCCCGCAACGGCTGTGTCGTGCTGATCCCTCACCCGGACGGACAGGGCACCGCCGGGCTTGACAGTCCCACCCATTATCCAGTTCTTGCCGTGTTCAACCGCTCGGAAAGCCCATGTGCGTACATCGCCCGATGAGACGATCGACAGATCCGAGAACTCCCTGTTCATCGGCGTCAACCGGTCGAATACCAGCAACCGGTTATCGGGGGACCCGGGCACCAAGGGAGGTTCGACCTCGGCCGGTCGAGGGTCGACCCAGTAGACGGCCCCATCCGAATAGCCCGCTGCCTCGACCACGCGCTGGGTCTGCCCGCCCTCGGTACGTGTGCGGGTCCAGGTCAACCTGACCAGCCCGGGTCCCTGAGACCAGACGTGAAGATCGGACGGGTCACCGACGACGCCGGAACCCATCTCGGACACGGGCTTGAGGATCGCGTAACGGTCGTAGTCGAACTCGGGCCGCGGCGGCTGTTTGGGGTCGGACGGAACCCCTGGTACCGGCTTGTACAGCTTCAACTCACCGCTTGCGTTGTAACTGGCGGTGATGATGTTCTTTCCCTGCGGGGTCTGCTGGATCCAGGCCACGCGATAGCCACCTGCCGTGGTAGACGCGATTCCGGGGGAGGTGGCGTCGCCGATCGGCTCTGCGGGATAGAGAATCGGGGTGGAGTTGCCGTCCTTGTCGACGATGCGGGCGGCGACGCGCGAGCCCGATCCGACGACCTGCTCCCGCCATGTGAAGCCAAGGTCTCCCGCGGTACCGACGGCCACCGAGGGGTCGGAGATTGCATTCGGAGGAGCGAGCGTCTCGGAACGTTGGACCACAGGGCCCACTGTCCCATCCACCGCGAGGGAGCCCGACATGACCCGGCTCGACCCGTCCGGAGCGGTACTCAACCAAGAAAACGTAATCGAGCGAAGCTCGGATACGTCCACGACCTCATCGTCGATGACACGCTGCTCGGTGATGTACCGGTAGCCGGTCGTCAGGTCCGACAGCTCTCCCACGGCCCCGGCAAGCTCGCGGCGTACACCCGGAACACCCTCGTCATCGAGCTCAAGTGCGTAGAGGCGCGAGTCCTGCGTATAGGTCGCGAGGTATCCCCCTTGCGGTAGCACGTGCGACGGCGAAAGGTCCTTCAACGGCAGAGCGTGGATCTCGAGGCTTCCGGGATCCATGCCAGCGGTCGGCGAAAGGACCTCCGGTGCACTCCATCCACCCGCTCCGCTCGCGGCGCCCGGAAGCAGGAGACAGACCATGAACGCGGCTCCCAACATCCCGATCCACCGTCTCATCCTGCCTCGAACCGCCCCTGACTCTCCCACGACACACTCCTTGCTTCGCTCGAGCGGTCCCTACTGTGGTGCCCGTTTACGCCCGGGCGGGCGGCCGGTCAGCTTGCTGCTGACTCGGCCGAACCGCCACCGGCTGGATCACTCGGCTTCGGCGGGGTGGGCGGGTTGGCCACGGAACCGACCCCGACCTTCTCGAGCTCGTCCTTGTCCGCCTTCTTCGCCTTCTTGCGCGGCTTCGTGATCTTCATCTTGAGAGGCTGATCCTTGTCGTCTCCGGCCTCGTTGCGCTTGACCGTGACCAGTGAACCGGCCACCGAATCGCCGCCGCCGGCCTTCAAGACCTCGTCGGCGAGTGGGTCCTCGATGTAGCGCTGGATCGCACGGCGGAGCGGCCTCGCACCCATCGACGGGTCCCAGCCCTTCTCGACCAGCAGATCCTTCGCGTCGTTGTCCAGCTCGAGCATGATCTCGTGCTCCGCGACCTGGACGCGGACCCGGCCGATCATCAGATCGACGATCTCTCGCACCTGCTCGCGGGCCAGCTTGTGGAAGACGATGACTTCGTCGATCCGGTTGAGGAACTCCGGGCGGAAGACCTTGCGGAGCTCGCCCATGATCCGACCCTTCATGTCGTCATAGGTGATCCCGGTGTCGTCCGACACGGTGAAGCCGATGCCCTGGTTGCGCGAGATCTCGTTGGCCCCGATGTTCGAGGTCATGATGATGATCGCGTTGCGGAAGTCCACGGTCCGCCCCTGCGAGTCGGTCAGGCGACCGTCCTCGAGGATCTGGAGCAGGATGTTGAAGACGTCCGGGTGGGCCTTCTCGATCTCGTCGAGCAGCAGCACCGAGTACGGCTTGCGGCGCACGGCCTCGGTCAGCTGGCCGCCCTCGTCGTAACCGACGTATCCGGGAGGCGAGCCGACCAGACGGCTGACCGCGTGCTTCTCCATGTACTCGGACATGTCGATCCGGACCATCGCCTCTTCGTCCCCGAAGAGGAAATCGGCCAGGGTCCGGGCAAGTTCGGTCTTGCCGACGCCGG
Source organism: Conexibacter woesei (assembly GCA_040391885.1). Classification (GTDB taxonomy): domain Bacteria; phylum Actinomycetota; class Thermoleophilia; order Solirubrobacterales; family 70-9; genus 67-14. The sequence goes on from JBEBXB010000187.1 coordinate 3,336, forward strand.
ACGGGCCGAGGAAGACGAAGGAGCCGGCCGGCCGCTTCGGATCCTTGATCCCGGCACGGGAACGGCGGATCGCCTTGGAGACGGCTTCGATCGCGGCCTCCTGGCCGATCACGCGCTTGTGCAGCTCGTCTTCCATCTGGATCAGACGCTTCGACTCGGCCTCGGTCAGCTTGAAGACGGGGATGCCGGTCCACATCGAGACGATGTCGGCGATCTCTTCCTCGCCCAGCACCGGTCGCTCGCTCTCCTCGCCCTCGGCCCACTCGTCCTCGAGCTCTCGCTTCCGGGTGGTTAGCTGGCGTTCGGTGTCGCGGAGATTGGCGGCCTTCTCGAATTCCTGGGCCTCGATCGCGGCTTCCTTCTCGCGGCGGGCGGTCTCGATCTCTTCCTCGAGATCGCGGTAGACCGGGGGCGCCGACATCGACTTGATCCGCATGCGCGATGCGGCTTCGTCGATGAGGTCGATCGCCTTGTCGGGCAGGAAGCGATCCGAGATGTACCGGTCGGCCAGTTCGGCGGCGGCGCCGAGCGCCTCGTCCGAGATCTGGACCTTGTGATGCTGCTCGTAACGCTCACGCAGCCCCTCGAGGATCTTGACCGTCTGTTCCGGGGTCGGCTGCTCCACGCGGATCTGCTGGAAACGGCGCTCCAGGGCGGAGTCCCGCTCCAGGTACTTGCGGTACTCGTCGAGCGTGGTCGCACCGATGGTCTGGATCTCACCCCGGGCCAGGGCCGGCTTCAGGATGGAGGCGGCATCGATCGCGCCTTCGGCCGCACCGGCACCGACGAGGTTGTGGATCTCGTCGATGAAGAGGACGATGTCGCCGCGCTGGGCGATCTCCTTCATGACCTTCTTGAGACGCTCCTCGAACTCGCCGCGGTACTTGGAACCGGCGACGAGAGCGGCCAGATCGAGGGTGTAGATCTGCTTGTTGCGCAGCATCTCCGGCACCTCGCCGTTGATGATGCGCGACGCCAGGCCCTCGACGACGGCGGTCTTGCCGACGCCGGGCTCACCCAGCAGGACCGGGTTGTTCTTGGTCCGGCGGGAGAGGATCTGCATGATCCGCTCGATCTCCATCTCGCGTCCGACGACCGGATCGAGCTTGCCGTCCTCGGCCAGCTTGGTCAGGTTGCGGCCGAACTGGTCGAGCAACTTCGAAGACTTCTTGCCGGAACCTTCGGCAGGGCCGCTGCCGGAGCTCTGTCCCTGGCCGGGGCGACGGCCGCCGGGGCCGGAGAGCATGCGGATGACCTCGTTGCGGATCTTGTCCGAGTCGGCGTCGAAGTCGAGCA
>JBEBXB010000188.1:0-4624 GCA_040391885.1 Conexibacter woesei
CCTTGATCATCTGCGGCATCTCGCGGTGGCAGGTCGTGTACCCGGAGGAGGTATCCGCGATGCCGACGATCGGGCGGTCGAGGTCGGTCGGGTCGAGTCCTGCCGAGCGGAGGAACGCATTCCGCATATAGCGGCTGAACCCGGCGTCTCCATATGAGGTGAGTCCGCTGTAGATGCCGCCAAATGTCATGTCCGTGGGTCCTCTTTGCTCGTTGGTTGCGTCGCGCTCGATCCCATGGTATCGTATCGCAAGAGTCCTGTCCATATGCTGAGAATATGGTCAGGGCTTGGTACTGGAGGAGTCGAAAGGAGCAGTCATCATCAAGCGACGCTTGATCGGGGTAGCGCAGATCGGAACGACGTTGGCCGACGTGCCTGGCAACGTCGAACGCGCGATCGAAGTCTTGGAAGAAGCCGCCAGCCGGGAGGTCGACCTGGTCGTCTTCCCGGAATGCAATCTCTCCGGTTACGCCTTTGGCTCGCTCGACGAGGCCAGGGTTTCGGCGATCACGACCGCCGGCCCCGAGCTGCGTGAGCTGGCCGACGCCTCGGCGCGGCTCAATATTCACTCGGTAGTCGGATACCTCGAGCGCGAAGGTGACGACGTCTACAACTCGGTCGCTCTCATCGGGCCCGGGGAAGTGATCGGCAGCTACCGCAAGATCCATCTCCCCTGTCTGGCCGCCGACCGATTCGTCACTCAGGGGGACTACGAAGAGCCCCCGGTATTCGAGACTCCGGTCGGCCGGATCGGTCTTGCCATCTGTTACGACCTTCGGTTCCCCGAGTCGGCAAGGTCGTTGGCGCTGGCGGGCGCCGAGATCATCGCCCAGCCGACCAATTCCGTTTCGGAGTCGTCGATACTCTTTGACCACTTCAGTACCGTCCGGGCCGCGGAGAATCGGGTGTTCATCGCCTTCGCCAACCGGCCCGACACAGAACGAGAGCTCGCGTTTGTCGGCCGGAGCCAGATATTGAGCCCTGCGGGTGAACGCCTGGTCGAGGCCGGCCCGGAGGAAGGGCTCTTCGTCACAGAGATCGACCTCGAGTCGGCGCGGAACAAGTCGATCGTCTTCCAGTCCGATGAGTTCGAGCTCCACGTATTCGCCGACCGTCGGCCCGAGCTGTATGGCGAGATCACAGAGCGCGGTGTGACGGAGCCGCCCTTAACTCCGGATTCGGGTCGTTAGGCCGGCGCTCACGCGCGAGAAGAGAGGCAGAAAACATGTCAAGCACAAACTTCGAAGTACCCCTGACCATCCCCACCGAGCAGTCGGAGCGCCACCTGGCCGCTGCGAGCCAGTTCTCCCCGCGAGGCGTGCAGGGCGAAGGTCGTTGGGGGGATCCGTTTCCGATCGCTCTCAAGAAGGCTCAGGGCGCCCGGGTCTGGGATCTCGATGACAACGAGTTCATCGACTACTGGGGTTCGGCGGGACCCTCGCTGCTGGGGCACAACGATCCCGCCGTCCGCAAGGCCATCGTCGGGGTGCTCGAGTCCGAGGGCGTCCTGTTCACGACCCCGCACCCGAAGGAAGCGGAACTGGCCCGCTGGTTCGCGGACAACATTCCGTGTGGGGAAAAGACCGTCTTCTGTGGTGGCGGCGGCTCCGACGCGATCTACAACGGCGTCCGCCTGGCCCGGGCCTCCACCGGACGCACGAAGCTCCTCAAGTTCGAAGGCGGTTACCACGGCTGGCACGACTATCTCGCCCAGAGCGTCCGGCCGGCCCCGGACGCGGTCGGCTCGGCAACCGAGCCCAACACGGTGCCGATCTCCCTCGGGACCCCGTCGGAGGTGACCGCTCAGACGGTGATTGCCCCGTTCAACGACCTCGAAGCCTTCGAGCGGATCATCGAGCGAGAGAAGGGCAAGCTCGCCGCGGTCGTGATCGAACCCGTCTGCCACAGCGCAGGCTGCATCGTGATGGAGCCGGAGTTCCTCAAAGGCATTCGTGAGATCTGCTCCGCAGAGGGCATCGTCCTGATCTTCGATGAGATCCTCACGGGTTTTCGCCACCATCTCTCCGGGGCCCAGGCGATCTATGGGGTGACCCCAGATCTCGCCGCCTTCGGCAAAGCGATGTCGAACGGGTACACGATCAGCGCTCTCACCGGCCGGTCCGATTTGATGTCGATGTTGATGCCCGAGGGCCCCGTGATGCTCTCGGGGACCTACATGGGCAACCTGATCGGGGTCACCGCCAGCCTGGCGACGATCAACGAGCTCGCCGACGGCAAGATCCACGAACGCCTCTGGCATCTCGGCGACCGGGTCAACAACGAGGTCAACGCGACGATCGACCGTCTCGGCCTCAATGCCGTTCTCCACAGTTACGGCTCGGTCTGGTGCCTCTACTTCACGAGGAAGGTCGACCGCTTTCGCGACATCATCGAGATGGCCGCTCACGCCAAGGCCTACCCGCCGGACCAGGCCCTGCGGAGGACCCTGATGTCGAACGGCATCTACATGCAGCCCGGGTACACCAACCGCGCCTACATCTCGTCAAAGCACACCGATGAGGACATCGACCACACCATCGCCGTCGTCAACCGGTTCCTCGAGGAGCACCGCAGCCACTTGCGGTGAGCCGGTCCACAACCACGAATCAGGAGAACTCATGTGCGTTCCAGCTGAAAACGTCGAGTGGGATGTCGAGCGGATTGCCGCCCGGGTGTCTCGTTTCCGTGAAGTAACCAAGAGCCCGTTCGGAAGCAAGGACCAGATCGGCATGCTCAACCTGGCGACCGAGAACTCGGTTGCCGCGATCATGAGCCGGATCTCAGGTGGTCGGATCTATGACCTCGCGGTCGAGTACACGCTGGGAATGCCTTCCTGGACCGGAGCGGGGGACCCTCCGTTCCAGATCTGGATGTCCCATACGCCGTCCGGAACGCTGGTTGAGGACACGATGGGCGTCGGTGACGAACAGAACCGGCTCGTCGCCTATTCCGGGGACTGCATCTCGATGTACACCCACACCGGAACTCACGTCGACGCCTTCAGCCACTTCGGCTACGACGGCAAGGTCTGGAACGGCTTCGAGGAGTCCGAACACCTGGGGAGCCGCCACTGGGAGGTCTGTGGCGCTGATCAGCACCCCCCGGTGATCGCCCGGGGCGTGATGATCGACGTCGCCGCTAGTGAGGGTGAGGAGATCCTCCCGGATTCATTTCCGATCGGCGAGCGCGAGCTGCGTGCAGCTCTAAAGAAGCAGGGAACCGAGCTCCAGGTCGGCGATGTGGTCATGATCCGGACCGGTCGGATGCGGATCTGGCCCGACTTCGAGCTCTACACCGCCCCTGAACCCGGGCTCACCCGTGACGGAGCCGAGTTCCTGGCCAAGGCCGGCGCGATGATGATCGGCGCCGACAACATCGCGCTCGAGCAGATGCCGAGCTCCGACCCCGAGAACTGGCAGGTGGTCCACACCTACCTGCTGGCGGAGGCCGGGGTGCCGATCGTCGAGGTCGTGAACCTCGAGCAGCTCGCGGCGAACCGTGAGTACGAATTCGCCTTCATCGGCGCCTGTCTAAAGATCAAAGGCGCGACCGGAGCTCCGATGCGACCGCTGGCGATGTCGGTGCGGTGATGTCGGGAATTCGGACTACCTCTGTGCGTCAGGGTCGTAACCCATCCGGTGGGAGATCTCCGCACTCGCGGCGAGGAGCTGTCTCGCCGTCTCGTCCTGGTTCGACTCCAGGATGGCTTGACGGACACCGCTTATCGATATCGATGCGGCTACCCCTCCTGAGTGGTCATAGATCGGCGCGGCGATCGCCCCGATACCGGGGTTCACATCCTCGTCACTCACGGCGTATCCCCTTGCCGCTGTCTCCTTCATCCGCGACTTCAGCTCCTGCGGAGTCGGGGCCTCGAGGTGGCCGAAAGGCCGAAGGCCTCCGTTCTTCGCATAGGCATCCCACTCGGACTCCGGCTCGAAGGCCAGCAAGGCGACCGGGCTGGCACCGGTGTGGAGCGGCAGAGAGCTACCCAACTGCAGGAAGACGGAGTGGACTCTGATGCCGTCGAGCTTGACTACGCAGACCGCGTCCAGATTTCTGCGAACGCAAAGGAAAAGCGTCTCGCCGGTATCGGTGTGGAGCTCTTCGAGCACCGGTTCGGCCAACTTGACCACGTCGAGGCGGTCGGCCACCCTGGCCCCCAGCCGGAAAAGTTTGATGCCCAGTGTGTAAGTGCCTTTCATCGAGCCGGGCTCGACGAAATCAAGCTTTCGGAGATCAGCGAGCAGCCGGTAAACCGTGCTTGCCGGTTCCTCGATCTGGTCTGCGGCATCGCGAGGAGAGATCTCCCCGTTGGCTGCGATGCAGTCGAGGAGCTGGGACACCTTTCCCAAGACAAGTGTGGAACCACGGCTTGACACTTATTGATCCCTTTCTTCGTATAATCTGGACGGACCGACCACATCATGATAACCAAGTCCGAACGGGGCTCTAGTGTGACATCTCTAGTCCGACGTCCAGTCAGGTTCCTGAGAAAATCATTCGTGGCGAGACGGCTGGCGGCCATGGTGCCCCAGGTCCTCGGCGTCACGCTGATCGTCTTCTTTCTGATCCGCCTTTTCCCCGGCGATCCGGCGTATCTCTTCGCCGGCCCCACCGCTTC
>JBEBXB010000189.1:0-4619 GCA_040391885.1 Conexibacter woesei
GGCGCCAACGTCGCCGCGATCCGGGCGATCGCCCGACCCCACCAGGCCGTGATCTGTGTCGAGACTGCCCATCTCGCGATCGACGAGACGGCTGCCCCGGAGGCGATCGCGGGAGTCAAGCTGCTCACCGTTTCGACTCCCGACGGCAAGCTCACGCCGGAGCTCGCCGCGACCCGGCTCGCCGACCCGGCGGACATCCCCCACGTAGCCTGGCCGGCGGCGATCTCGATCGCCCAGCCGACCGAGGTCGGCACGGTCTACACGCCGGAGGAGATCCGGGCCCTGTCCGAATTCGCCCGCGAGCACGATCTCGCCTTCCACATGGACGGATCGAGGCTCGCCAACGCCGCGGCGTCGCTCGACTCGACGCTCGCCGGGGCGAGTCTCGAACACGGGGTGGACGTGCTCTGCTTCGGTGCGAACAAGAACGGGGCGCTCTTCGGCGAGGCGGTCATCTTCGCCCGCCCGGAGCTGGCCCGGGGCTTCGAGGTGCTGCGCAAGGGGAGCCTGCAGCTGGCCTCGAAGATGCGGTTCGTGTCGGCCCAGCTGATCGCCCAGCTCGAGGGCGAGCTCTGGCGTGAGCTTGCCGGTCAGGCCAACCGGATGGCCCGGGCGCTGGCGGACGGCATCACCTGGATCGATGGGGCCGACCTCGGTCAGCCGGTCGAGGCCAACATCGTCTTCCTCTCGCTGGAGATCGATGCCGCCCGGAAACTGGCGGTCGGCCTGGCTCCGGGGGAGCCGCTGCTCTTCCCCGCGGGGGACATCGGCCTGGTGCGGCTGGTCGCCTCCTGGGACACGACCATCGAGGATGTGGACGACCTGCTCACCCGGCTGGCCGACGTCCTGAACTAGGGCCGGGCGCTCAGTCGATCAGGTCGCGCTCAGCGGCCCAGCGACTGAGCTCGTGCCGGGTCGACAGCTGGAGCTTTCGCAGGACCGAGCTCGAGTGGGCTTCGACGGTCTTGACCGAGATCTCCAGACGGCGGGCGATCTCCTTGTACATGTAGCCGCGGGCGATCAGACGGAGAACCTCCTGCTCGCGCGGAGTAAGGAGGTCGAGCTCCGGGTCGGTGGCGGGGCGGCCCGGATCGCCGCCCGCTCCGGTGAAGGCGTCGAGGACGAACCCGGCCAGCTGGGGCGAGAAGACGGCATCCCCCTGATGTATCCGGCCGATCGCGTCGATCAGGTCCGGGCCGGAGATGGTCTTGGTGACGTAGCCGCGGGCGCCGGCGCGGATGATCGCGACCACATCCTCGGGATCGTCGGAGACCGACAGCGCGAGGAACCGGGGCGCGGGCGCGTTGCCGGAGCCGGCCTGCTTGGCGGGTTCGGCCTCCGGGGGGCTCGCGACGACCCTTCTGATCACTTCGAGGCCACCGCCGTCGGGCATATGGACGTCGAGCAAGACCACATCCGGCCGGATCCGACCGATCAGGCCGACGGCTTCATCGACCGTGGCCGCCTCTCCGGCGACGTCCACCCCTTCGACCAGCTCGGCGCGGACCCCGGCCCTGAAGATCGCGTGGTCGTCGACTATCACCACCGTGAGGCGATCTCCGGATGCGGTCGTGGGAGTTTCGTTCTGGCTCATTCCGTCTCCATGGTCAGTTCGATCTCTGTCCCTTCGCCCGGTCCGGAGCGGATCTCCGCCCGGCCGCCGTTGCGCTCCATGCGCCCGATGATCGAGTCTCGCAGCCCGTGCCGGTCGAGGGGAACCGCGTCGGGATCGAAGCCGGTTCCCCGGTCGCGGATGAAGACCTGGACCTGCTCGGGCGTGATCTCGGCGTAGAGCCGGATCGCCCCTTCGTCCCCGGCGTGACGGGCGGCGTTCGTCATCGCCTCCCGACTCGCGGCCACCACTGCGACCGATCGCTCGTCGAGCGGCCGGTCGCCCACCGTAACCGCGTCGATCGGCACCTGGTGGAGCTCCTCGACCTCGGCCGCGGCCGCCTTCAGCGAGTCGGCCAGCCGGTGGCTCGACTCGTTGCCCGACTTGCCGCTCAGCCACTCCCTCAGCTCGCGCTCCTGGGAGCGGGCGAGCGTGGAGATCCGGCGGGAATCACCGGGATTCTTCTGGATCAGGGCGAGCGTCTGCAGCACCGAGTCATGCAGGTGGGCGGCAACCTCGGCCCGCTCCTGGGACCGGATCCGTTCCGCCCGTTCGGCGCTGAGGTTGCCCGCCAGCCGGGCCCATAGCGGCGCGAGCACGAGCCCGATCACGATCACGGCGGTGAGCCCCGCGAGGGCGACCTGCCCGCCCGCTTCGAGCGCTCCGTTGATGTAGAGAAAGAGCACGGCGGCACCGAGCAGCAGGGCGATGCCGAATCCGCCGCGATACGGACCGAGGCGAGGGCGCCGCGGGCGTCCGGAGGTTTCGTCCTCGCCTCCGTTGCCGGCGAACTGGCGCCAGACCAGAGCGGCCCCGGCGGTGGCGAGGACCAGCGGCCAGACCAGCGCGTCGCTCCACCAGATGTCGAGCTCTCGGAAGGTGAACAGCAGCCCCAGCACCATCAGGCCGGCCCCGGTGCCGACCACCCAGGTGCCACGGAAGCGATCCGGCTCGGCGTCGTCACCGGACGGTCTCACCGGCACATCTGGCGTTTGCCGGGCCCGCCGGCGGGCCTCACGCCGGGATCGCCAGGACCCGGCGCCGGCGGGACGAGCCCCGGACCCGCCGCCGACCGGCAGCACCGCCCAGAACAGTCCGTAGGCCAGGGCCGCCAGCCCGCCCGAAGCCACCGTCACGACGATCGCCGTGATCCGCACCAGCGTTACGTCGATGACGTACCGCCGGGCGAAACCGGCACAGACGCCGGCGACGATCCCGTCGGCGGGATCGCGATAGAGGGTCCGGGGCTTGGGCGGGACCGGCGGAGAGGAGTCGGGGGCGGGAGCGGCCAGGTCAGTTCCTCGATTTACGCGATTTCAGCCCCGCCAGGCAGGCGGCGTCGGCCCGCTTGCGCGAGGCGCTCGCATCTTGGGATTCCCATCTCCCGTCGCCGAACCGCTCGGTTCGCGCATCGGCGTCGTAGCCGCCGAACTTGTTCCAGTCGGTGGCGTCGATGATCTCGACGACGCCGAGCTTGAAGTCGGCATCGAGGTTGAGCCGTGGCGCCGGGCCCGCCGGCGGTCTCATCTCGCGGGAGATGTCCACGCCCGAAACCTCGCGGCCGCGGATGTCGGCCAGGCCCGCCCGTCCGGACAGCTCGCCGGCGAGACAGACCCGGTCCGGGAGGATGACGCTGGTCATGCCGAGGCCGCTGTTCACCTTGAGGTCGACCGTCTTGTCGCGGCGGAACGGAAGCTCCCGGAGATCGACGACCATCCTTCCGGCGGCCAGGCTGTAGCCGTCGGAAGGGATGTCGCCCAAGAGGGTGGGCGTCTCGGTCAGCGAGCCGTAGGAGCCGTCGATCCTGAGGTCGGCGAGGGTGACGATCGACATCGGGATCGCAACCGTGAGCGCAGCCGCGAGCAGCCAGATGGAGAGCCGGCGCCGGCCCTTGATGCCGGCGAGGATCATGCCGCCGCCGAGGGCGATGACCGTCAGCGCCATCGGCACCCCGCCGAACTGGGCGGTGGTCCAGACGGCCACGATGGCGAGCAGGGAGAGGCCGATCATCGCGGTGATCCCGACGGCGATCACCGTCATCACCTGGCCGGCGATCGATCCGGCCGAACTACGGTTGCGAGGCGGCGACGCCGGGGCGGGCCCCTCGGGGGCGGAGCCATACGGACGCGGACGCTCCGGGCCGGGGTCGGTTGCGGTCATTACGTCGGTCGGGTCGTCGGGGCCGGAAGTGGTGGTGTCGGCGGCCATCACGGCCGTCGGTGCGTTCTGGCTGGGTGAGGGGGCGGCCGGCCCGGAGGCGGGTGGGGTGCCGGACGTCGACCCGACGCCGGTCCCGTCCTGGGTACCGACCGATTTCGATCCGGCGGAGATGATCTTCGCCACCAGCCAGATGACGGCCACCAGGGCGGCGCTCCAGAGGAGGATCCCGAAGACCGCGCCGGGCCCGAAGCCGAAGATCCACTCCGCGAAGCCGCCGCTCGAGATCGTCAGGACGATTGCCGAACCGAAGACGATCGCGGCGCCGATCATCAGGTTGCGGCGCTGCTTGCCGATCTCGGGAAGGGGTTCGTCAGGTGATCCCTCCATCGGCATCATGATCAGCAGAGCGAGGTATGCGAGCAGGCCGATTCCGCCGAAAGCGAGGCTGACGAGGAAGGTCACGCGGACCAGGGTCGGGTCCACCGACAGGTAGTCGGCGAGGCCCGCGGCGACGCCGCCGATATAGCGGTCGTCGCGGGAGCGGAGGAGACGTTTGGGTGTTTGTGATTCATCCATGTGGCAAGACTTCCGCTCCCCCGTTCCGGTGTCTATCGGGAATGACCCTTACCCCGCCTCAGGGTGACCACCTACGATCTTCTCAGGTGACGAACAGAAACGGGACAGATTCAGCTTCGTCGAACGGCGACGAAGCCCACGGCGGGATCACCGTCGGTGAGCTGGCGAGCCGGACCGGGGTGACCGTGCGGAACATCCGTGCGCACCAGTCCCGGGGCCTGCTCGACCCGCCCCGGGTGGTCGGCCGGACCGGCTACTACGACGAGGAGCA
>JBEBXB010000190.1:0-4614 GCA_040391885.1 Conexibacter woesei
CTGAGCGCAACGTGGTGCCGATCCCGGACTCTCTCCCCGACACCCTCGCCGCCGTTGCGACCGATTCCGTCGCCACCTCCCACCATTCCGTCGCGACCCAGGGCCAGGTCGGCCCGGGCAAGCGCGTCGCGGTGTGGGGAACGGGTGGGCTTGGCCTGTCCGCGGTCGGCATCGCCAAGGCCCTCGGCGCCGACAGCGTGATCGCGGTCGATCCCCGCGAGGAGGCCCGCGAGTGGGCCCTCCAGACCGGTGCCGATGCCGCCTACGCCCCCGACGAGGGTTTCGAGGCGATCACTTCCAGCGGTGGCGTCGATGTGGCCCTCGAGTTCGTCGGTCGCGCCGAGACCGTCGAGAAGGCCGTGAGGTCACTAGACGACGGAGGCCGCGCCGTGATCACCGGAGTCGGCTTCGAACCCGCCAACGCCGGCCGGATCATGACCTTCGTCCGCCGCGAGCGCGAGCTGGTCGGCTCCTACGGCCACGAGCCCAGCGACGTCCGTCGCAGCCTCGAACTCCTCGCCTCGGGCGAACTGATCCTCCCCAAGGTCGTCGGAGACGTAATCCCCCTCGCCGACGTCCGCGAGGGCCTCGACCGAGTCCACCGAGGCGACACCGGCGGCAGCCGGATCGTGGTGGACATCACGGCCTGATGTACATCGCGGAGCGGGAGACAGGTGCCGGCCGGAATGACTGAGAAAGTCCCGACCGGTATCTGCCTCCCGCTCCGTGATTTCAACGCGACCGATGCCCTGCGGCTGGGTCTGCTGGCCGAGGATCTAGGCTACGAATCCGTCTGGGTCAGCGAACTCGCGAGCTACGACGCGATCGCGGTTGCGACGGCTATCGGGGCGGTGACCGAGCGAATCACGATCGGGACCGCGATCGTTCCGTTCACCACTCGCTCTCCTGCCCTTCACGCGATGGGGTACTCGACCCTCGGTTCGATCGGGGGCGACCGGACGATCGTCGGGTACGGGCTCTCGACGGAACCGATCATCGAGGGCTGGCACGGGCAGGACCTTCCGAAGGCGCTTCCCGCCGTGCGGGATCTGTTCGAGATCCTCGATCAGGCGATGACCGGCAAGGCGACCGCCCACCAAGGCAAGGTCCTTTCTTCGAACGGCTTCCGGCTGGAGAAGCCGACCTCCACCCCGCCCCGACGGTTCATCGGTGCCCTCGGCCCGAAGATGCGGCAGTTCACCCGGGAGCGCGGCGACGGGCTGATCCTCAACTTCGCACCGCGCTCGGCGCTGGCCGGCATCGCCGGGCGCGAGCGTCCGGCGGATCGACCGGACTACGGGCTCGTCCTGCCGATACGGGTCGCGGTCGGTGACGACCTCGACGCCCAGATCCACCGCTTCCGCCGGGAGTCAGCTTCGTACATGCGGGTCCCGGTCTACGCGTCCTCGCTGAGGGGACTCGGCTACGGCGATGTGGTCGACAAGGTGAAGGACCTCGACTCGCTCCAGGAAATGGCTGACGCCCTCCCCGACGAGTTCGTCGACGACATGGGCTTGATCGGCACCCAGGACGAGTGCCGCGAGAAGATGGCCGCGATGGTCGCCGACGGGGTGACACCCCTCCTGGTCCCGATCACCGAACCGGGTGACGGCGAGACCTACGAGCGCACCATCCGAGCCCTCGCTCCACGCAACTGAGCGGGTGGATCGACTCAGCGAGATCCGGCCCGGCAGGGGCTACCGTTCAGCGTGCCCTCCAGAAATGACGAGACGGCTTGCGCCGAGCACTGATGTCTGAGAGCAATCGCGTGCCCCGCCCTCGGTACGACCACGAGCCTTCCTCGGGGTGAGCGGCGCAGTTCGCGGCGAGCGTATTCAACCGGGGTCGAAAGGTCGTACTGACCCGCGATGAAGAGCACCGGCTGGGCGATCCGGCCAGGCTTTGGCGGTGGTGTGACCTTGAACCGCGGCCAGTCCTGGCAGACCTGGGCCAGCCCGTTGCCGAGCGCGGTCGCCCGATCGAAGGGCCAGAAGCTCCGTTTGTGGGTGCTCGAGATCGAACGGGCCGAGGCCACCGATCGGGACTTCCGGGTGCCCTGACCGACCCGGTACGGCAGCCGGAGGTCCGAGCAAAGGGTTGCGGCGTGAAGGCCCCAGGAAAGAGAGCCAGCGGGTTGAACCCCCATCGAGTCTCGGGCACTGTCGGCGATCCGGAGCAGGCTCCTGTAATCGCCACGAGCAGCGCGATGGATCGCCCTCGCCGTTACCGGAACATCGGACGGGTTCATACTGAAGACCGTGGTGAGCCAGTCGAGCAACGCCGGGCCGTCCACCCTGAGCCTGAGACTCTTTCCCGGCACTTTTCCGCGGTGTGGCGGCATCGCGACCAGGCGAGCCAGATCGACGGCAGGGTCCGACCGAAACCCGCAGCGTCGTTTGCCGCATTCCCGACGAAGCACCTTTGCCGCCCGGCGCATGTGGACTCGCAAGTAGGGGTCGACGTTTTCCTGTGGCACCACTGAGTCGAGGATCAGACGGCTCACCCGGTTCGGGTATGCCCGCGCGTAGCGGGCGGCGACATAGGTCCCGTACGACGTCCCCATGACGGCCATCTTCGCGACCCCGATCTCCTTCCGGATCGCCTCGATGTCACGAACGGTCGAAGTGGTCGAGTAGAAGCCGCGTCGGTTACCGAGCTTCTTGCCGCATGCACGAACGGCCGAACGGGGACGCAAAGTCAGGTCGGACAAGTAGAGGCGTTGGACCTGACGGCACCTGACCGCGGTTCCACCCGTGCCCCGCTGATCGATCACGGCCACCCGGTACCGCGGCGCCAGCGACTGGAACATCGCCTGGACGTAGTCGGCGAGCGGTGTCGCGGACTGGCCGGGACCTCCGGCGAGGAAGAGCAGGACCGGCCCCTTGCCCTCACTAACCCGCGTCTCGAGTTCGAGAGTGCCCTTTCGCTCCCCGCTCCAGTCGAGCGGAACCGTCACAGAGCGGCACGACATCCCTTCGAAACACCCGGAGTCTCCGTCCGACGCTGAAGCGGACGATGTTCCCTGGGCGAACAAGAAGAGTACGACGAGAAAAAGGAATGCCCAGAGTCGCATTCGAGCGAACTCTAGCCGGTGGACGGCTGGGCTCAAGGAGATTTCGGGTCGCTCGGGGGACCGGCTAGCGATCTCGTCGCACCGGCACCGGTCGGACTGGATCCGAGCTCCTGGTATCCCCCTCGGGACTGGCCAGTTGGCGCTCCAAGACGTTGAAGGCATCGATCAGGTCCGGTGCCTCGAAGGCACGATTGCGCCGTCCGACGGTGGTTTGAGAAAGGACTCCAGCTTCGACCAGACGGTGGATTGCCTGGTTGGTGGCCTGCTCCGTTCTCCCGACGAGGGCGGCCGCCGTTCTTGCCGTGACGACCGGGGCACCGGGGAGTGCCTCGATCAGGCGATCGACACTCGAGTCGTGGCGGACCCGCCCCAGCGACGCGCGCCAACCATCCTGAATTTCGCCGACCCGGCGGTCGTACTCTTCAGCGTCGGAAACTGACCGGGAGACGGCGGCCGTGAAGGTGCTTATCCACTCGCCCATCCCCCGGTTCGCCTCATCTGAGTCGGGAGCACCCAGGTACCGGGTCGCCCCAAGCCCACCAATGTAGTCGCGCGACCGGGTCGCCAGCACGAGAGAGATCGGGGGGACGAGCTTTGGTGCCAGCCCACGACGCCGCAAGACCATGTGAATGAGTGCCCGGCCGGTGCGCCCGTTGCCGTCGAAAAACGGGTGGATGGTCTCGAACTGAGCGTGGGCGATGGCTGCCTGCGCGACCGCGGGCAGATCGTCCCCGTTGACGAACTCGCAGAGGTCCTGGACCAGTTCCGGAACGAGTTCCGGTGGAGGCGGGACGAATTCCGCCGAGCACGGATTGAATTCGCTTCCCCCGATCCAGTTCTGGGTCTCCCGGAAGCCACCGGCCAGTCCTTCGGCCCGGGTGCCCTTCATGAGGCGTTCATGGATCTGGCAGAGGTGATCGGAGTTGATCCTCGCGCTGCCCATCGCCACTTCGACGGCCCACCCCATCGCGTCGATGTTGTTCAGGATCTCGGTTGCACCTCGATCGGACTCTTCGATCCCCGAGGAACGCGCGAGCTGCGCCTTGAACAGCCGGCGGCCGCCCACCTCCAGACCCTCGATCCTCGATGAAGCAACCGACTCGGCGCGCAGTAAGAGACGCGCAACCGCCTCCGTGTCAGCCAGCTTTGATTCGCCGTGATTGAGCGCAGCTATCGCTCGTTCGGCATCGGCGATATCGGCCGCGACCGCGCTGTCGAAAGTGAACTCCCGGCTGGAAAGCGGGTCAGGGACGTACGCGCCGTACTCGCAGGGTCTACGGTCACGCCGGGACAGCCCGTAGGTCTGATCCGGTAGCCATTTTTCCTTGATCAGCCGCGACACATAACCAAGCTTACTAGTTAACCTTGATTATGCGTCCAGGTTGATCAAAGTTGTCAGCCGGGTTTCCAACCCTGCCGAAAGGATGGATCCCGGCGTTCGGTGAAGGCGGCCATGCCTTCGCTGGCCTGTTCGTGGAGGAAGACCTCGTGGCCTAGTTCCGATTCGAGTTCGTAGGCCTCTTCGAGGGGCATGTCCATCT
>JBEBXB010000191.1:0-4609 GCA_040391885.1 Conexibacter woesei
CCGGCTGGCAGGACGGCGTCCTCGTCTACGTGCCCAAGGGCACCGTGGTCGAGGACCCGGTGCGGGTCGAGATCCGCCTGGACGAGTCCGGCCAGGCCGTCTACTGGCGGACCCTGGTCATCGTCGAAGAAGGCGCCCAGGCCGAGGTCTGGGAGAACTACACCTCAGCTTCCGACGAGACCGACTCGCTGCTGAACACGGTGGTCGAGGTTTCCGTCGGGCCCGCCGCGAACCTGCATTACGTGAGCACCCAGGACCTCTCCGAGAAGTCCTGGCTGTTCTCCGCCCAGCGCGGCGAGGTCGACCGCGACGCCACTCTCGACTGGGCCGCGCTCGGCTTCGGCGGGATCGGCGGCAAGGTCCGGATGACGACCCGGCTGATCGGCCAGGGGTCCACCGCGAAGGTCACCGGCGGATACGCCGGCGGCAACAGCCAGCACCTCGACTACGACACGCTGCAGGAGCACGCGGCCGAGAACACCGTCTCCGACCTCGCGTTCCGCGGGGTCCTCGCCGACAGCTCCACCGCCGTCTGGCGCGGGATGATCAAGGTCGAGGAAGGTGCCCAGCAGACGGACGCCTTCCAGGAGTGCCGCAACATGCTGCTCTCCACCGACGCTCACGCCGACGCGATCCCCGGCCTGGAGATCCTGGCCGACGACGTCGCCTGCACCCACGCCGCCGCCATCGCCCAGGTCGACAAGGACCAGGTCTTCTACCTCACCTCGCGTGGGCTGCCGGAAGAGCAGGCCAACAAGCTGGTGATCGAAGGCTTCCTCCAGTCGCTGGTCGAAAGGCTCGGCAACGGCACCGTCCGTGAGGAGATCGCCGAGAAGCTCGAGGAACGGTTGCTGGAGATCCTCTAGCCGTCACGCACCAACTCGAACCGTTTGACGAAGAGGCCCTCCGGGGCCTCTTCGTCGTTCCGGGACGGAGGCATTCGGGGTGCGATCGCGTCGATCGCCCCAGCGACGAACGAGTCTGTGGGATGGGTTTGCGGAAAGGGTTTACGTACGAACGATCGTGTGCTAAATATGTCGCATGAAGATCAGACGACTTGGCTGGGCAGGGATCGAGATCGAGCACGGCGGTGCGAGTGCGGTGATCGATCTGACCGAAGACCTCTCGAACATGGAGCAGTTCGTGGGACCGCCGCACCGGCCGCTTCCTCCGCCCCAGACCGCCGGCGCTGTAAGTCTCGCCCTGGTGACCCATCTTCACGGTGACCACACCGACCCGGTGGCGCTCGGCCGGGCGCTGGCCCCCGACGGCTTGCTGGGACGGCCACCGAAAGCCGAGGGCGAGTTCCTCGAGACCGCCGCCCTCGCCTGGGCCGAGCAAGGCCTCGCCGAACTGGACCGCGAATCGATGGAAGTCGAGGCATGGCAGACGATCGAGAAGGGCCCGTTCACGGCGACGGCGGTGCCGGCGGTCGACGGCTTCGGCGACCCGCAGGTCTCCTGGGTGCTCGAAGCCGGCGGCAAGCGGATCATCCACGCCGGCGACACCCTCTTCCACGGATCCTGGTGGCTGATCCAGATGAGATTCGGACCGTTCGACGCGGCCTTCCTGCCCGTCAACGGTCCCATCGTGTCGCTCCCGCACCGTCAGCCGCCGAGCACGGTCGAGGCCGCCATGAACCCGGAGCAGGCAGTGCTGGCGGCGACGATCCTCAAGGCTGAACGGATCGTCCCGATTCACTACGACACGATCGACGGGCCGCCTACCTACGCCCAGACCGATCGGATCCTCGAGCGACTGGGCGAGGAAGCTGCCGCCGTCGACGGCCTCGAGCTGGTCGTTCTCGAAGAAGGCGGCACAGTCGACCTCGAAGTCCTGGCCGACGTGACCGACGAATGACGGCCCGGCCCGATCTATAGTCGTCTCGTGTCCCCGCGCCGCACAGCCGCAGAAGCCGCCAGCACCCACGACACGATCGTTAGAGAAGCCGCGGAGGGCGCTTCGGAGATCGGCCTCGAAGGGATCTCGATGGGATCGCTTGCGGCGGACCTGGGCATGAGCAAGGCAGGGGTCGCCGGGCACTTCAAGAGCAAACAGGAGCTCCAGGTGGAGGTGATCCAGCATGCGGCAGAGGTATTCGTCGAGAAGGTGTGGCTGCCGAACGAACAACTGAGCCCCGGCCGGGAACGGCTGCTCGGGCTGCTCGACACCTGGTACGCCTACTCGGCCTCCGGACCGTTTCGCGGCGGCTGCCTGCTGACCGCCGCCTCGACCGAGTTCGACGGCCGTCCCGGGCCGGTCCGCGATGCGGTGGCGTCCGCGAACGGCCGGTGGTCAGCGATCCTTCGGGCGGAACTGGACCGGGCCGTATCCGCCGGTGAGCTCGAGCCGCCTCTCGAACCCGCAGCCACGATCCTGGCCGTCGAATCGCTGGCGGTCGGCGTGAACCAGGCGACCCAGTTGGGCACCACGCCCCGGCCCGAACTTGCCGCCGGCGCCGCGGCCCGGGTGATTCTCGGCATCGCCGGCTGACCGCCTGGTCACCAGCCGACTCGAAATCGCCAGCCGACTTCGGAGTCACCAGCCGCCTCGAAATCGGCGGCCATCGCTACCGGACGATCGTGACGGTGCGGCTCGTCGAGAGCCGTCCGGCCGAGAGCTTCAACTTCAAGTTGAGCGACGCCTTCCCCGGCTTGACCCTGACCGTGACCCGGCGCGGCTTGGACCCCACCCGGTGGCGCTTGCCCTTCACCTTCAGAGTCGCGGTGACGGTGCTGGCCACGCTCAGTTTCACCTTCTTCGCCCGCCGGGACACCCGCGCTGGGGCGTTCAGCCTGAGGAACGCGGGCTTGACCGCATTCACCCGGACCGTGACCCGGGCGCGAGCGGTGCGCCCGCTCCGGGTGGACGCGAGCGTGATCGTGCGACGCCCGGGGCGCAGTCCGCGCACCGTGATCGCCTTGCCGCGACCGAGCTTGCGCCGGCCTTCCGTCCATCGCAGCGCCTTGCCCGCCAGGGGACGTCCGTTCGCCCCATGACCCTCGCCCCGAACCTGAAGGGTCCCGTCGGCGCCGATACGAACCCCGGGAAGCGGGTCCGTAATCCGGACCGTGGGCGGTGACGGCTTGACCGTGAACCGACCGGAGGTGGCGGTGGCCTGGTTGAAGCTGTCGTCGACGATCACCCGGACCCGGGCCCGACGCGATCCCGTCAGTAGCCGGCGTGGAACCGTAGCCTTGCCCGTGGTCGCCGGTCCGATGAAGATCCCCTGCCACCTGCGACCGCCGTCGGCCGAGTAGAGGACGCGGGCGGTCAGGCCTCCCCCGTCCGGGTCGGAGCTCTGCCACCGGATCACGGCATTGCGGGTGGTGATCTTCGCCCCCTTCTTGGGACGGTTCAGCCTCACCCGGGGAGCGGCCGCCGAGCCGTGCCAGACCGCCGCCTCGTTTCCGTGGTGGATGTAGACGTGGGTGGTCCCGGGTGGCGCCGTGACGGCCCCGGAGACGATCCGTCCGCCGGAGGAGGAAAGCTGGTCCGCGGAGGCCGTCGCCGATGCGAGAACGGCGTTGTCCGCATCCATTGCCTCGAGGACGTACGGGGAACCGGGGACCGTCGTCGCCGGGTCGGTGGTCGGAGAGACCGCCGCGATCCCGAGCTTGCCGTCTTCGTCCTCGGTCGCGGTCACTCTGAGGGTCCGTACTTCGGCGGATGTTCCGGCTTCCGTTCCCGCCGCGCCGCCGGGCTTCGGTGATGCCTGGGGGCCGATCGGGCCCGGGCCGGATCGCTGCGCGGACATCGGGCGGCGCCAGTTGTGAAGGGCAGCCCAGCCCCGCGGGGAGATCCAGCCGTTGGCTTCGGCGCCCATGCAGTAGCTCATCAGGTCGTACAGCTCGGCGGGGCTGCCGGTGGCGCCCTCGGCGATGATCGCGTGCGGTCCGCGTCCCTTGCCCGACCCCGTCCGCGGATCGATGCCGATGCCGTGGAGACGGCCGGTGTCGTCCGGCGGCCAGGCCTCGCCCTCCTGATCATCCCCGGGACGGGTGTCCTGGCAGTTCTGTCCGGCGTGCGGTCGGCCGAAGGCGTGCTGCAGCTCGTGGGCGACGGTTCCCAGCGGCCGGCCGATGGCGAGATAGCCCCGCCCGCAGGGGAAGAGACCCCCGGCCATGAACTCGCCCCGCATCGCTCCCGGGAACGGCGTTCCGTCGCGAACGAGCCCGACCGTGACGATGTCGCAACGGTCGAGCCCCCGGTCGTCCATGACCCGTTCGACGCGGTCGATGATCTTGGGCTCGAGGTACTTGCGGAACTGTTTCGAGCCGCGAGGATAGGTGTCCTCGTCGCACGGCCAGATGCCGAGGAAGCAGCTCTCCACCTTGACCGCCCCGGCGTTGACGATGTCGCCGACGTCGACCATCCCTTGGTATCCCCAGATCTCCAGATGCTGTGGCGTGACGACCTTGGCGGTGTCGAAGACCTTCCACGGATCCAGGGTCGGGAACTGACCCCCGTCGGTCAGGGCGATGGTGGCGATATCGGCAGACCGGGTCCGGTCGAACGGCACCCCGGTCAAGTGGAACGTGGACCGGTTGACGCACTGCGAATCACAGCCGATCCGGGCCGGGTTGACCCGGGCGATCAGCTCGAGCCG
>JBEBXB010000192.1:0-4604 GCA_040391885.1 Conexibacter woesei
TCGGCGGGATCGTCGTCGTAATGCGTTTCCTGGTCGTACTCACCCTGCAGCAGGCGGACCGCCTTGCCGCCGAGGATGTCGATGGCGGGATAGAGGATCATTCGGACTCTCCACAGATTGAGATGAAGTTCTGCAACAGGCGCAGCCCGGCGGCCCCGGACTTCTCGGGGTGGAACTGGACGCCCCAGGTCTGGCCCTTGCCGGCCACGCAGGCGAAGCGGCCGCCGTAGCCGGCGGTGCCGATCGTCTCCTCACCCGCCGGTTCGGGGGCGAAGGAATGCACGAAGTAGAACGGTTCGCCGGGTCGCAGCCCTTCGGTCAGCCGGTCGGGCCGCTCCCAGGTGACGGCGGCCCATCCGATGTGCGGCACCTTGCGGCCGCCGGCCGGGATCGCGGTGACCGGTCCGGAGAGCAGGCCGAGGCCTTCGTCTCCCCCGAGCTCGATCGACGAGTCGAAGAGCAGCTGAAGGCCGAGGCAGATCCCGAGGATCGGCCGTCCGTGCCCGGCGGCCGCCCGCAGCTCGGCGTCGAGGCCGAGCTCGCGGATCCGCCCCATCGCCTTGGGGAAGGCGCCGACGCCGGGCAGGACGAGCCCGTCAGCGGACCTGATCGCCTCGTGGTCGGACGTGATCACGGCCCGCGCCCCGACCCGCTCCAGTGCCTTCTCCACCGACCGGAGGTTGCCCATCCCGTAGTCGAGGACGGCAACTGTCGGGCGGCTCAACTGTTCAGCGTGCCCTTGGTGCTGGGCACGCCCTTCTCGTCGGGATCGATCGAGATCGCGATCCGCAGAGCCCGGGCGAAGGCCTTGAATGCCGCCTCGATCATGTGGTGCACGTTCGAGCCGTACTTGATCTCCATGTGGAGGGTCAGCCGGCCGCCGTTGGCGACCGCGCGGAAGAACTCCTCGGCGAGCTCGGTCTCGAAATTGGCGATCGAGGTGACGGGGATCTCCCCGCGAAAGACGGAGAGCGGACGGCCGGAGATGTCGAGCGCGCACTCCGCGGCAGCTTCGTCCATCGGCACCACGGCGGAGCCGTAGCGACGGATCCCCGACCGGTCGCCCAGGGCCTGATCGATCGCCTGGCCGATCACGATGCCGACGTCCTCGACGGTGTGGTGGGACCCGGTCTCCAGGTCCCCGTCGGCTTTCACGTTCAGCCCGATGTTGGCGTGGCGGGCCAGCAGGTCCAGCATGTGATCGAAGAACCCGACCCCGGTCGCGGCGGAGGATTCCGTCCCGTCGAGGTCCAGCGAGACCGCGATCCGGGTCTCCTTGGTCGATCTTTCGATTGTTGCCTGTCTGCTCATTCCGTTTCCTGATCGGGGTTGGCTTCGGCCGGGATCCGTTCCGTGGCCGAGAGGCCGTGGACGGGCAGTCCCTCTGCCCGCGCGAGCGCGGCCAGTGGCGGGGCCAGCCGCCCGACTGCGGCCGGGGTCAAGCTTACCCGGGACACGGGGCGGCGAAAGGTGGCGGGGGAAAGCGGCCCGAAGAACCGTCCGGTGCCGTCGGTCGGGAGGACGTGGTTGGAGCCGGCGACGTAGTCCCCGAAGGCGGTTCCGGCTTCCGGGCCGGTGAACACGCAGCCCGCGGTCCGGACTCGCCCGGCGAGTGCCGCGGACGCCGGATCCATCAGCTGGAGGTGCTCGGGGGCGATCTCACCGGCGAGCGCGACGGCCGCTTCCGGGCCGGGTGCCTCGACCAGGGCGAGCCGGCAGTCGTTGACCGTCGGCTGCTCGGACTCGACCCGTTCGACCGCGGCCAGCAGAGGCTCGATCACGCCCGGCTCGGTCGAAATCGCGACCAGCGGGCTTTCGCTGCCGTGTTCGGCCTGGGCACAGAGATCGAGGGCCGCCCAGGCCGGATCCACCCCGGAGTCGAGGACGACGGTCAGATCCGAAGGGCCGGCCAGCGAGTCGATCCCGACCTCCCCGAAGACGATCCGCTTGGCCGCCTGGACCCAGGCGTT
Organism: Conexibacter woesei; assembly: GCA_040391885.1. Lineage (GTDB taxonomy): Bacteria > Actinomycetota > Thermoleophilia > Solirubrobacterales > 70-9 > 67-14. The sequence goes on from JBEBXB010000192.1 coordinate 1,971, forward strand.
GCCGGGGCCGGCGATCACGTCGACGGGAGCGATCGTCTCGGTCCCGCGCGCAAGTGCGAATACGGCCTGGGCGCCACCGATCGCGTAGATCTCGTCCACCCCGCAGAGAGCGGCCGCGGCGAGCGTGGTCGGGTTGATCCGGCCGTCGGGACCGGGCGGGGACGCCAGGACGACCCGCTCGACGCCGGCAACCCGGGCGGTGACGCATCCCATGACCACCGTCGACGGGTATGACGCCCGTCCGCCGGGTGCGTAGACGGCGGCCGCGGACACGGGGACATCCCCGACTTCGACCGTCTGCCCCTGCGGCAGCTCGACCGCGACCGGATCTCCCTGCAGCTGGGCCCGGGCGACGGTCCCGACGTTCTCGATGGCCAGTTCCAGAGCGGCGAGGACATCCGGGTCGGTGGCTGCGACCGCCCGCTCGGCCTCTTCGGCGGGAACAGCCAGGGCGATGGCGTCGGCGGTCAGGTCGGTCGCGTCGAAGCGCGCGGTCATCGCCCGCAGCGCTTCGTCTCCCCCGGACGCCAGCTCCCGCTCGATCCCGGTCACATCTATCCCCTCGGCTTCGCGTCCGAACCATTCCCGGATCTCGCCGGCGACTTCAGGGGCCGCCGTCCACTCGAGACGGCGGGTCTTCATGATCCGGGCTCCGGCGACTCGACCTCCGCGGCGGCCTCCCGCAACCGTCTCGCCAGGTCGTCGACCTCGGCCGACCGGATCTTGTAGGAGACCCGGTTCGCGACCAGGCGGGCGGTGCAGGTGACGATCTCCTCGCGGATCTCGAGGTTGTTCTCCGCGAGCGTGCGACCGGTCGCGACGAGATCGACGATCCCGTCGGCCAAGCCGACCAGCGGGGCCAGCTCGATCGAGCCCTTGACCTCCACGACCTCCACCTGACGTCCCCGCTTCTCGAAATGCTGCTCGGCGATGCGGGGGTACTTGGTAGCGATGCGCATCATTCCCAGCCGACGCTGGTGCTCGGACGGGGCGGCGTCGCCCTTCTGGGTGGCCAAGACCATGCGGCAACGTCCGATGCCGAGGTCGACCAGCTCGTAGACCGGCCGGTCGCCCTGCTCGATCAGCACGTCCTTGCCGGTGATGCCGACGTCGGCGGCTCCCGCTTCGACGTAGGTCGGCACGTCGTAGGGACGCATCGTGACGAGGGTGAGCTCGCCCCCGTCGAAGACGAGCGAGCGGGAGTCGCCGCGCACCTCCGCGGTCTCCACCCCGATCCGGTCGAGCAGGTCGAGCGTCTCGTCCAGGAGCGCTCCGCGCGGAACCGCCAGCTTGAGCGGCCCGCCAGGCTTTCGCAGCGAATCAAACACCGGACACCCCTTGCTGGATCTGAGCCTTGTGGATGCGTTCTATGTAGAGGGTGAACCCGGCGGCGGGCAGGGTGACCCCGAACTTGCCCATGAGGTCGTCGTAACGGCCGCCGCCGCCGATGATCTCGCCGACGGACGGGTCGTAGACCTCGATCGTCGTGCCGCTGTAGTAGCCGATGTCCCGCAGCATGCCGAGGTCGAGCTGCACCTCGTGCCCGATCGAGCGGCCGCCGAGGGCAGAGCTCATGGAGCCCAGACGGCCCAGAGCGGCACCGAAGCGGTCTCCTCCGAAGGTGGCAGCCCGTTCGATGGTCTCTTCCCCGCCCCGCATGCCGATCACCTCGAGCAGCGTGTCGACGTGGGCATCCTCCAGCTCCTCCGCCTCTCTCAGAACGGCTTCGACCCCGACGAGGTCATGACCGACGAGCAGGTCCGAGGAGCGTTCCGCGGTGGCTGCCGAAGCGCCGCAGTCGGCCAGGAGCCCAGGCCAGAGGCTGGCGTTGCCCAGCCCGATCACGGCGTCTTTCAGCCCGACCGCGTCCAGCGCCCGGGAAAGGACCTCGATGACCTCGGCGGTGGCGTAGGGGCCGGCGCCGCCGATCAGCTCGATCCCGGCCTGCCCGAACTCGCGAAGCTCGCCCCGCTGGGGAGTGACCGCCCGGTAGGCGTTGGCCAGGTAACTGAGCCGGTGGGGCGGCTCGACCTCACCCAGCCGGGCCGCGACCAACCTGGCGATCGGGATGGTCATGTCGGTCCTCAGGGCGAGCAGCTCCCCCCGGTCGTCGAAGAACCGGTAGGCGGCGTCCGCCGAACGACGATCGCCGAGCTCCAGCGAATCGGCGTACTCGAGGGTCGGCGTGCGCACCTCCCGGTAGGAGTATTCGCCGAAGACGTCGAGCAGCGCCGACTGGATGCGGCGCAGCTCGAGCATCTCGTCCGGGAGCACATCCCGGGTTCCTGGGGGTATCGGGTGGAGCAAAGCGTCCTTAATCCTCGATGCGTTCGATGTGGGCGCCGAGCGACCGGAGACGGGTGTCGATGTCCTCGTAGCCGCGGTCGATCTGACGGATGTTGCCGATCTCGGAGGTTCCCTCAGCCGCCAGCGCGGCGATCAGCATCGCCATCCCGGCCCGGATGTCGGGGCTGTCCACCCGTTCGCCGTGCAGCTGCGCGGGACCGGAGACGATCGCCCGATGCGGGTCGCACAGGGTGATTCGAGCACCCATCGCCACCAGCTTGTCGACGAAGAACAGACGGTTCTCGAACATCTTCTCGAAGATCAGGATCTCGCCCTCGGCCTGGGTGG
>JBEBXB010000193.1:0-4598 GCA_040391885.1 Conexibacter woesei
CCGACCGTCCAGTCGCTCTCTCATACCGCTGCCCGCAAACGGGCGAGCGAGTCCGGCACCCGAGCCGCGACGCTGCCCGGCGCCACCGTGGAGATGCTGGCCCGGGTGATGAGCGACGACATGGGAGAGCTCCGTCGCCGTGGTGGCCGGGTGGCGGAGATCCTCGACCGGGGAACGGAGGCTCGGATCACCTGTGACCACGGCTCCGACCTCCGGCTCGGGCTCCAGGGACGCAAGGCGATCCCGGATGCCGGTGAGCTCGGTGCCGTAGGTGCCTTCGGCAACCTGCCCTGCGGTGAAGGGTTCATCGCCCCGGCCACGGCCGAAGGGGTGCTGGTCGTCGACGGCTCGATCGCCGGGGTCGGGCTGGTCTCCGATCCGGTGCGGCTGACGATCGAGGGCGGCCATCTGGTCGACGCGACCGGCCCCGAGGGCGCGGCACTGATGGAGCTGCTCACCGTCCACGGCCCGGATGGCACCAACGTCGCCGAGCTCGGGAGCGGCACCAACCAGAAGGCCATCCTCACCGGCAACATCCTCGAGGACGAGAAGATCCTCGGCACCGCCCACGTCGCCTTCGGGGCATCGGCCGCGATCGGCGGCAACGTCCAGGTGCCGGTGCATCTGGACGTGGTCGCACTGCGGCCGGAAGTGACCGTCGACGACACCCCGCTGGTACTGGAAGGACGGCTCCTGGTTTGACCCTGCTCTCGGCACCCAACGTCTCGGAGGGCCGGGACTTCGGCCGGCTCGAGCGGCTGGAATCATCGCTCGGGGGCACGGTCACCTTGCTGGATCGCCACACCGACCTGGATCACGATCGGGCCGTGTTCACGATCGCGGGGACGGCCGGCGATCTAGAGCGCGCCCTGGACGGGCTGGCCAGATCCGCGACGCTCGAGATCGACATGACGTCGTGGCGGGGAATCCACCCGGCGATCGGTGCGCTCGATGTCTGCCCGGTGATCTGGACCCGTGAAGAGGACCGGGAGAAGGCGGCGGAATCAGCGCTGCGGGTCGCGGAGTCGATCGGCGAACTCGGGGTGCCAGTCTTCCTCTACGGCGATCTGGCGACGACGGGCGAACGCCGCGAGCGGGCGTACTTCCGACGCGGCGGCCTGGACGAGCTGTGGATGAGGATGTCGGCAACGGATCCGTTGCGACCTGACTTCGGCCCGGACAAGCCTCATCCGACCGCCGGTGCCTGTTTGGTCACGGCACGACCGCCGCTGGCGGCGTTCAACCTGGAGCTGGAGACGGACGACGTCTCGATCGCCAAGGAGATCGCGGCGGCGATCCGCGAGAAGCGCGAAACCGCCCGGTCGGGCGATCCCGTACCCGAAGCTGGCGGTGACCCGGTTCCGGGTGGGGCGATCGCGCTCGGCGGGGGCCTCCCGGGCGTGCGGGCGCTCGGCCTTTCGCTTTCCACCGGCAGGGCCCAGGTTTCCACCAACGTCCACGATCCCGTCAGCCTGCCGCTCGCCCGGGTGGTCGAGGCGGTCAAAGAACAGGCCGAGGTCCACGGGACCAAAGTGCTCGAAGCGGAATTGATCGGCCTCCTGCCCCGAGCTGCCGTCGAGGGCTACCCGGACGACGTCCCGATCCGCGGCTTCGACCCCGCCTTCCACCTCATCGAGAACAGGGTCTGACTCAACAAGGGTGCGCCGCATCCGGATCGAACCTCCCTGATCGCACCCGCACTTTTAGGCGCAATACGCGCAAAAACGCATGTCCGGGGGGCGGGGCCGGCCTGGGATGGCCTCGAACATGTCTTTTTGGGCGCAATGCGCGTGAAAAGGCGTGTTGGGCGACCGTGGAGCCGGGTGGAGAGGCCGGTGGGGCGGATCTGACCCGGGCTCCGATAGGTTTCAGCCGTGGCACAGACGAAGAAGAAACGTACGAGGAAGCGCCGCGGCACGCAGGCCGGAAGCATCGACACCCGGCGCAAGTCACGCCCGCGCAACCGGGCGGAAGCGCGCAATCAGGCGAAATCAGGTGGCGGCCGGAGCGGGCCCCGCAAGGACGCCCCGCCGACCTGGAAGGGCGCGGTCATCCGTGGCGTCGTCGCCTCGGTGATCTTCATGGTCCTTCTGATCCTGCTCTTCGGCCAGGGCCTCAAGCAGGCCGCGCCGATCGGGATCTTCATGCTGGTTTTCTATATCCCCGCCGGGTACTACATGGATCTATTCATGTGGCGCCGCCGGGAACGGGCCCGGATCAGGGCCAACACCAAGGGCTGACCAGCCCGGACTGGAGATGAGCGTGAGCGAGTTCGAGGTGATCGGAACGACGGTCGGTCCGGTTCAGGAGAACTCCTTCCTGTTCTGGCGGGAGGGCACCGGAAAGGCGATCATGATCGACCCCGGTGAAGAGCCCGACCGCCTGATGCAGCCGCTGGCCGAACGCGGCCTGGAGCTAGAGGCGATCCTGCTCACGCACTGTCACTTCGATCACATCGGGGCGGTCGCGCCCGTCGCCCGGGCCACCGGAGCGCCGGTCTACTGCCCGGAGCTCGAGGTCCAGATCCTCGCCGACGTGATGGCGTACATCCCGTGGGACGGGATCGGGCCATACGAAAGCTACGACGCCGACCACCTGGTCAAGGGCGGCGATCACCTCTCCATCGCCGGGCTGGAGATCGACGTGCTGTTCACCCCGGGACACAGCCCCGGTCACGTCACCTACTCGATCCCGGAGGCCCACGTGCTCTTCTCGGGCGACGTGCTCTTCCAGAACTCCGTCGGCAGGGTCGACCTACCCGGCGGCGACTGGGACACGCTGCTCGAATCGATCCGGATGCTGATCACGACCCATCCCGCCGAGACCCGGGTATTCCCGGGGCACATGGGCGCGACCACGCTCGGCGACGAACTGGCGACCAACCCGTTCCTCGCGGAGATTCCCCGCTGATGGCCGAGAAATTCAAAGCCCCGCGCGGGACCTTCGACGTGCTCCCGGAGATGTCGGCCCAGCGCGAACGTCTGCTGGACACGGCCCGCGGGATATTCGGACGCTCCGGCTACCGGTGGATCAACACGCCTTCCTTCGAAGACACCGCGCTGTTCGAGCGGGGCGTCGGCAAGTCCACCGACATCGTCCGCAAGGAGATGTTCACCTTCGAGGACAAGGGCGGTCGCAGCCTCACCCTGCGCCCCGAGGGGACCGCGCCGATCTGCCGCGCCTACGTGGAGCACGGCATGCACAAGCTGCCGCAGCCGGTGAAGCTGGGCTACTCAGGCCCGTTCTTCCGGCATGAGCGCCCGCAGGCGGGCCGGTACCGTCAGTTCCACCAGATCGGCGCCGAAGCGATCGGCACCGACTCACCGCTGGCCGACGTCGAGGTGATCACCCTGCTCGCCGACCTGATCGAAGAGCTTGGGGTTCCCGGGGCGGAGCTCCACCTCGGCAGCCTCGGATCGATCGAGGCTCGCGCCACCTACCTGGACGAGCTGAAGGCGCATCTGCGGTCGCGATCGGACGAACTCTCGGACGACGTCCGGGAACGGATCGAGATCAACCCGCTCAGGGCCTTCGATTCCGATCACGAAGGCACCGGAAAGGTGATGGCGGCAGCACCGCACCTGCTCGACTACCTGAGCGAAGAGGACGCCGAGCACTTCGAGGAGGTCAAGTCGCTCCTCGGGGCGGCGTCGGTCGAGTTCACGATCGACCCGACCCTCGTGCGCGGCCTCGACTACTACACGAGGACGATCTTCTCGTTCGTCTGCGACCGTCTCGGCGCCCAGTCGGAGATCGGTGGCGGGGGCCGTTACGACGGCTTGATCGGCCAGCTCGGTGGGCCGGAGACACCGGCCGTCGGCTGGGCCGCCGGGATCGAACGGATCCTGCTTGCCCTGGACGAAGAGGTCGACCTGCCGGCACCCGACCTGTTCATGGCCCTCGCCGACGAGACCCAGCGGGAACGAGGCGTCGCCCTCGCCGCCGAGCTTCGCCACCACGGCCTCGCGGTCGAGATGGACCTGGGAGGTCGCTCCATGAAAGGCCAGCTGAAGCAGGCCGACCGATCCGGCGCGGCCCACACGCTGATCCTCGAGAACGGCGGCGCCGCCTCGCTTCGGAACATGCGGACCGGGGATCAGCAGTCGATCGACTCCTCGGCCGTGGTCGACCTGATCAAGCCCTGACCAGGGCACGTTCAGCGCTCACTTGACCCGCGGCGGCGGGGCTCCTACGATCGCACCGAGGGCCAACGTGCATCCGGGCCGTCCCGGTCCGGTCACGATCGAAGAGAGGATCGGATGTCGCACAGCACTGTGGGGCGGATTCTGGGATCAATCGCGGTGGGGGCCATGGTGCTCGTCATGGCGCCGGCCGCGGGGGCGGCGACGATCGGCGTCACCGTGACCGACGACGAGTACGACGCGACGGGCACCGAGTGCTCGCTGCGAGAGGCGATCACTGCAGCGCAAACGAACGTCCCCTACGCGGGATGTCCGGCCGGCTCCGGTGCCGACACGATCCGGCTGGGCGAGGGCACCTATCGGATCACCCGGGCCGGCTCGGGCGAGGACGGCAACGCGACCGGCGACTTCGACGTGACCGGGGCCGATCCGTTGACGATCGAACCGGTCACGGCG
>JBEBXB010000194.1:0-4490 GCA_040391885.1 Conexibacter woesei
GGGCAGCCAGGCGTGGTCAGCGAGACGGTCACGTCGACCCGGCCGTCGTCCTTGATCAGGATCGAACGGACCATGCCGAGCTCGACGATGTTGCGCCGGAGCTCCGGATCGATGACGGCGGTCAGCTTTTCACGGATCTCATCTTCAGACGGCAGGGGGGTCACGCTTGAGGGGGCCATGCCTTGATTGTCGCAAAGCCGGCCGCTCCGGCGGATTCGACCGTGTGAAGGGAGCCGCGGCCCACCGGGGGAGAGATTCGCGGGCCACGGACTTAGGGACATCAACTGTTCCCGAACGAGGAGTCAAAGATGGTGGAGAAGTCGGCGGGCCGCACCCGCCCGGTCATGGTCGTTTCGATGTTCCTTGGCGTGCTGATGGTGCTGGTCGCGGGATCCGGTCTGTTCTGGGCGGCGAACGTCGATGCCGCCCGGTACACCGTTTCCGAGTGCGGTTGGTACGTCGGCCACGACGCGGGCTGGGCGGACACCAGCGCGAGCAAGTTCGTCCGCAGCGCCTACTGTCAGCCACCGACCAAGAGCGACGCCTGGGACGGCGTCCACATGACCAGCGAAACCAAGTCCGGCTCGAAATCGGTCGGTGGCACGAAATTCTCCCGTTGGCGGTGGACGGCCGCGGCCGGCACCTCGATCGTGAACGTCCACGGGCACCGTTGGCAGGTGGTCCGGGACGGGTTCGAGCATCGACTCGGCGGGGTCACGGGATCCGGGTTCACCCCCTTTCTCAAGCTCGCTTCGACCGACACGGCGCGGCGCGACTTCCGCCAGAGCTTCTCGCCCTTCGCCAGCGCCTTCGAATCCCGGCTGCTCTGCGCCCGGGTCGCCGATAAGCGTTGCGCATCCGACAAGAGCTCGCTGGCCGGAGTGCGGGCGTTGATCTTCACCTTGGAGGATCCCGAGGGACCGACCGCCTCGGCTGCCGGGGCTCTCACGGGGGAGGGATGGATGCGCGGGTCGCAGCCCCTCACCTACACGGATAGAGACAAGGGTTCCGGGGTGCGGTTCGCCGAGACGGCCATCGATGGCACGGTGCGCCTCCGGACGGAGCACCCATGCTCCAAGGTCAATGTCGGCGGCCAGACGCGCGGAAGCCGGATGCAGCCCTGCGCCGTCTCGGTGAACGGCACCCACACGCTCGCGACCGGAACCCTCAGCGACGGGCCGCACCGGCTTCGGCACTGCGCGATCGACTTCGCGGGAGCCTCGGGATGCACGACCGAACGCACGATCCGCACCGACAACAATCCCCCCGCCGCGCCCCGGGGTCTGATCGTGACCGGCGGCGACGGCTGGCGACGGACCAACGGCTTCGACCTCGGCTGGGGGGTTCCCGACCAGGGAGTAGCCGCGCCGGTCACGGCGTCGCGCCTGCGGATCATCGACGACGGCGGATTCGACGGAGGGATGCGGCCCGGTTCGGGGGTGAATGCCGCCACCGGCCTGACCGTGCCCCGGCCGGGCGAGTTTCGGGTCCGGGTCTGGCTGGTGGATGCGGCCGGCAACGAACGTGAGGGCTTCGCGGCGGACACGAAGTTGCGATTCGACGACGTGCCGCCGACGGCCTACTTTCGGGAGTCGCCGGATGCCCGCCCGGAGCAGCTCGTCGTCCCGGTGAGCGACGCCCACTCGGGGATCGCCTCCGGCCAGATCTCGATCCGCCCCGAAGCCGGGGGCGAGTGGCGGGATCTCCACACCGGGTTGACCGGTGAAGGGGACGACCGTCGGTTGACCGCCCGGTTCCCGTCGGAGGAGCTCGAGCCGGGTGTCTGGGTGATCCAGGCCCGGGTGCTCGACCGGGCCGGCAACGAGACGATCACCAGCCGCAGGGGCAACGGCTCGGCGGTGGTGGTCCGGACCCCGCTCAAGGCGGTGTACGGGGTGAACGCCCCGCGGGCCGGTCCTCGTGGCGAGGGATCGGCTCTGCGGATCGGGTATCGGCAACGTGCCCGGCTGGTCGGGCGCCTGACGGCTCGGGGCCGCGGACTCGGCGGGCAGAGCCTCAAGGTCACCGAGGATCCACGGACCGGTTCACGCCAGCGAGCCTTGACCAGAACGGTGGTCACCGCCGCCGACGGTGGCTTCCGGATCGCCCTTCGAAAGGGCGGTGGGCGCAGGGTGACGGTCGCCTACGCCGGCGGCGAGACATACACGCGGTCCTCCGCCGGGCCGTTCGAGCTCAAGGTGGGCGGTGGGCTGACCTTCCGGGCCCGGCCGCGCAACCTCAAGACGGGGCAGCGGGTCCGGTTCAACGGACGGGTCGGTGCGGTCCACGCGCGCCGGCCGCTGCGGGGCAACCTGGTCGCGATCCAGTATCTGGAGCGGACCAGCGGCCGGTGGCGGCCGGTGCTGGTCACCCGGACGGACCGGACCGGCCGCTTCCGGGCGGGGTACCGGTTTCGTTACATCACCGGAACCGCACGGATCCGCCTGCGGGCGGTGCTCCTGCCGGCCGCGGGATTTCCGTACGCCTCGGCCACCTCGAAGAGGGTCACGGTCCGGGTGCGCGGCCGGTGAAGCTTCTGGAACGGCAGCGGTGAGGATCGGCTTCGGGTCGGCACAGGCGAGTGCCGGCCCGGGTCGCCCCGGGCCGGCCTCGCTCAGCCGGTCACAGTCCGAAGACCGCGGCCAGTATGGGCAGTGCGAGCACCACCCCTATGACCCCGCCGACCGTCATCCCGACCAGTGCGCGAACGCCGGTCGGATCGGTCACTGGGGTCACGACGTGTCTGTTCAGATCCATCGGTACCTCCTTCTTCGTTGAGCCGACGGGGTTAGCTGTCGGGCTCGCGCTGAAGAAGCTGCGCTACGGGCCGGTCGGCCCGATTCGCCCCGGGGCCGGAATCCGGCCCAGTGGGTCCCCCGCTCCGCCACGTGAGGCGACGGATTAGGCAGTCGGTGTCTGAACGACCCCGATCCTAACGGGCACGGTCGGCGGCCTGGAATATGGTGGGGCCACCCACGCCAAGGAGCCCGATGAACCCGCACGACTTTCTCGAGATCGACCGCCAGCTTTCCGACGAGGACCGGTTGATCAAGGAGACCGTTTCCCGATACGTCAATGAGCGTTACCTGCCCGGTGTGGCGGAGCATTTCGAAAACGGGACCTTCGACCGTTCGGTTCCCGCGGAGCTCGGGAAGCTAGACGTTCTCGGCATGCACCTCACCGGCTACGGCTGCGCCGGCGCCAGTGCGGTGGCCTACGGAGTCGCATGCATGGAGCTCGAAGCGGGGGACAGCGCCCTCCGATCCTTCTGTTCGGTGCAGGGCTCGCTGGCGATGTTCGCGATCTGGAAGTGGGGCAGCGAGGAACAGAAGCAGCGTTGGCTTCCCGGGATGGCCGCGGGCGAGCTGATCGGCTGCTTCGGCCTGACGGAGCCCGACTCCGGCTCGGATCCCGCGGCGATGCGGACCGCCGCCCGGCGCGACGGTGACGACTGGGTGCTCGACGGGGCGAAGATGTGGATCACCTCCGGCTCGATCGCCGACGTGGCGGTGGTCTGGGCCCGCACCGACGACGGTGTCCAGGGATTCCTGGTCGAGCCCGGGATGGATGGCTTCACGGCGCCGGACATGAAGGGCAAGCTCTCCCTTCGTGCCTCCGTCACCTCCGAGCTGATCTTCGACGGGGTGCGGATCCCGGACGCCAACCGCCTACCCGGCGTCCAGTCCCTGCGCGGCCCGCTCAGTTGCCTGAACGAGGCCCGCTACGGGATCGTCTGGGGCGTCGTCGGGGCGGCGCGGGCCTGCTTCGAGGCGGCCCTCGACTACTCGCTCACCCGGCAGCAGTTCGGCAAGCCGATCGCGTCCTTCCAGCTCACCCAGTCGAAGCTCGCCGACATGGCAACCAAGGTCCAGCAGGGATATCTGCTCGCCCTCCAGCTCGGCCGCCTCAAGGACGAGGGCCGGATCACGACCGAGCACGTCTCGATGGGCAAGCGGGCCAACTGCCGGATGGCCCTCGACGTCGCCCACACCGCCCGTTCGGTGCTCGGCGCCAACGGGATCACCCTCGAGTACCCGGTGATGCGACACGCCGCCAACCTCGAATCGGTCTTTACCTATGAAGGGACCGACGAGATCCACACCCTCTCGATCGGCATGGGCCTGACCGGGATCGCCGCCTACCGATAGGGCGGTCCGTCAGCGCGGAAAGCCGGGGGCGAACTTCGGGTAGCGGGCCGAGCTGAGGTTGCGGCGCATCACCTTGGTCGCCTTCGGGAAGTTCTGGATCCGGAACGCGTTCGAACTGCCGAAGTCCTGGTAGTAGACCAGCATCCGCATGTTCTGACGGGTCCTGACGAAGCGGAAGATCCGTTTGACGAACCCGGGGCCGTCGCGGCCCCAGAGACCGAACTCGGTCAGCGCCATCGGCCGGTTCTTGCCCAACGCCCAGTTCACGTAGAACTTCCTGAGATGGGTCCAGTTGTTGTACCGGTTGTAGAAGTCGGTGCCGACCCAGTCGACCCACTTCTT
>JBEBXB010000195.1:0-4480 GCA_040391885.1 Conexibacter woesei
ATTCTCATGATGCTCCTTTCTCAGAGGGTCTACCCAATGAGACGGAACTGACGCGGAGTCTGTGACAGGCCACGGCGAGATATCGAAGGCGAGACCGTCCGCGATGGGGCCCGCGCCCCGGGCACCCTCAGCGTCTTTTCACACGCCAGCGGACCACGCGGGCCTTTCGCTCCTTGTTTCCCGAGAAGTCCGTGGCAACCACCGACAATCTGTGTTGACGCCACTTGCGCCCAACGCGAATCCGCACCTTTGTCTTGCGGCCGCATCGGAACCACTTCCGACCGTCCAGCTTGCATCTGAGCGTCGTGAAGCTTTCTGACCCACGGAATCGGAACTTGAAAGCAGCTTTGCTTTTTCGGACGGTCATCTTCCGGGCCGGCCGGCGAACGATCCTCGTCCGGGGCTTCACCGTGTCAGGCGCCACCTCCACCGGCTTACAGCCGATCTCCCGGTTGGCACCGACGCCTATGTTGATCGCATAGGCGCACACGTTCACGAGACCGGTGAGTTTGGTCGGCAGCACCTTCTTGAACCCGTGACGTTTGCCGGTTCCCGGGAAGGCATCGCCCACATCGGGGCGTCTGGCCCGCGCCTTGCCTACATCGTGACCTTCCGCTCCCGGCGTCCCGACAGATCCCCCGACGTATACGTGAATGCCAGTCGGTGCCAGCTTCGAGCTCCGATCAAGCGACCAGCCTTGAATCCGAATCCGTCCAGGAGCGGGCGATTCGATGCTGTCAAGATTGCCGAACGGGTTTGGGTCTTCGATCCGCACTGTCTTGCATCCGATGAGGTCATTCTCACCGAAGCCCACGTTGATTCCGTATACGCAGACTCGCTGGTCCCCGAAAAGTCCCGTGGGGAGCTTTTGCTTGAAGCCGTGACGGTTGCCGACGCCGGGGTACACCCGGTTGACGTCCGGCCGGGGAAGCTTCGCCTTTGCGAATCCGCTGTGCCCTTCCCGCCCTGGCCCGTCCGGGCCCACATAGACATGAAAGTCGAGGGGGCGAACCTTGTCGCTTCGATCGAAGGTCCAGCCGCGCACCTGGACCATTCCCGCTTTGGGGGAGGTCACCCCGTCGAGAGACCCGATGGGATTGGGATTCTCTACGAATATCGTTTTGCATCCGATCAGACGGTTGTTACCGCCTCCGATATTGATCGCGTAGAGGCAAACTGGCTGGTTCCCTCTGCGTCTCGTCGTGAAGACCCGTTCGAAACCGTGGTTGGCACCGGTTCCATGGACCCGGTTCACATCAGGCCGGGAGGTGTCCGCGGCCCCCAGATTGTTCCCTTCGGAACCGCGTCCTGCCTCGCCACCGACATAGGCGTGAATCGAGACATGTGCCCCTGCGTTGTCGCGATCGAATGCCCAGCCACGGACACTCACCCTTCCTGGTGCCGGGGAGCTCAGGCTGTCGAAAGCACCTTCCGGGTCATGCCCTTGGGGACCGAACTCGACCCGGGGTGGACAAGCTCGATTGATCCCACCGACATGCTGTCCCCCGACGACGCCCAGTTGGTTCTCCCCGGCAAAGGCACTGTTCAATGGCCGGCCGACAAAGCAGGCATATCCAGAGCTGGAGAGTGGCTCGATGTGGACGTGAGGACCGGTCCAACATGATGATCGGGCCCCGGTGTAGAGCCTGCCGATCATCTCTCCATTCGAAATTGTGCCGCTCGCCTTCGGGATGCCGGACAGGTGCGCGTACCTCACAGACCCGATCGCCTGCCCGTTGATGGCGACGTTTACGATCACCCCGCTACCGCCGGTTCCCTTGACGCGGCAGGGATCGAACGTTCCGGCCAAGCTGAGGGAGAGGTTCCCGCTCGCGTGGGAGAACCGGGCGTGGACGGCCGTTCCCGCCCCTGCGGCGGCGTCCAGCGCGAAGTCACCCCAGAACCGGTGATGCGGAGGATTCTCAAGCGGCGAGGAGGTGAGCCTTCCCGACAATGGGTAGTTGACCGTGACCTGCGGTCCCGCAGTCGCGATCGATGGCATGGCCGTACCGGACAAGACGAGCAACGTGAGTGCAAGTACGCCACACCAACTCGCGCCGATTGAGCTCAGCTTCATATTTTAATTCCCCCTAGTTTTCGCTTTTCATAAGCGACCGACCGTTGCATCCTTTTCCAGGTCGGGACGGATGATACATCCGGTCTTTGCGTCGGGACGACCGTCTTTTTGATCCGTCCGCCCCAGAACATACTCTCGACCGATGGAGCCGCCCCAGGGAAGGAAAGGCAAGGACCGTCTGGTCATCGAGTTCGAAGATGAGCCGCAACACTCACCGCCTCCGCCTCCACCGAGCGCATCCCAACTGATCACCGGATCCGGGTCGAGAGCCGACTCGCCTCCATCTGATTCGATTGCCAGCTTGCGAGAGGCCATCGACGCGGTGATTCGCTCCGAGGCGTCATCACGGGTGTCACCCGAGGCCACCCGTCTCTTCGACGCGACAGATCACGTGTTGACCACACCCCGTTGGCCGGAGGCGCTGGACCTCTTGCAGCGAACCTACGACCAGGCCAAAGGTGGCCCTTCCTCGTCGGTGATCGCCCTCGCCGTCCTTAGAGATGACGATCGTGAGTTCCACGGGCACGGAATCGCCGGTCTCGAGATCGAAAGATTTGAATTCGTCGGCGGGAGAGCCGAGGTGCCCGGGCTCGGGTTTGGATTGAGCGGGACACCGGCGGGTGCCGTGATCCCCTGGTCCCTCGATCCTTCCGAAGGAATTTGGATCGTCCTGGGGGCTGAGGTTCAGCTCTTTACCCCGCTCGGCCCGGAGCCAGAAGACACCCCGGACCGACCACTCGACGCTACCGGGATCGACGGGCTGATCGGCTTGGAGTACGGGCTCGGCTTGCTAAAGCGGCACTTGTGGGGGATAGCGATGATCGCTTTCGCAGCAGACAGAATCTTCGGTTTCGTGTACGAAGACGAGATTCCGATGCGCAAGGAGTCACCGGAGACCTTGGCGATGCCATTCGTCGAAGTCAGCGGCGCCGATGGTGGCTCTGGCTCGGTTCTCGGGTTCAGCGTTCCCCGGTCCCTGTTCACAGACAGTGAGATCAGCCGGGGATTCGGCAACAAGAAGCTTCCCTACATCAACCTGAATGGGGAGTGCTCGGTATCGGTCGACACTCACCGGATGGTCGACGAGAACCGCAAGGTAGTCATGCCACCGAAGGGTCATGTCGCCCAAGCAGTGGCTTCGTTCCTCCCAGAACGGGACTGATCGCCTCGGCGTGAAGTCGACCGGGCGCCCTGCTCGACGAGCACCTCGCCGGTGGGGTCGAGTGGCTGGCCGGTCGCGATTTCACCCTCGCCGACTGTGCCGCGGCGCCCTCCCTCCACCACGCACGAGTCGTCCACCCGTGGAACGAATCCGATCTCACCTCCCTGACCAGGTACTTCACCACCTTGATGGGACGACCATCAGTCGATCGAGTCGCCGACGAAGCCAGGGAGTTCCGCTCTCTGTTCCCGCTTCCTTGGCCCGAGAACGCTTGACCGTCGAGACGACGAGCAAGCGGCGCCGGTTCGGGGCCCCGGCGAGGTCGCCGATCGCTTCTCGAAGCGAGGATCAGTGAGCCAAGACCGGCTGCGCATCGGTCGAATCGTCATCGAGCAGGTGGGAAACCTCGCGCTTGCGCGGCAGGAACAGGGCCGGGATCAGGGCGAGCAGCACCAGGACGAAGGCCACCGTGAAAGTGGCGGCGAACCCGTCAGCCATGAACTGCAACGGTGCGGTACCGGCCGCCGGCGTCGACGTGAGCTGGTTGGTCAAGACGACCGCCAGCGTGGCCGTACCGATCGATCCACCGATCTGCTGAATGATGTTGATCATCGTCGTGCCGCGCGCGACCTCATGGTTGGTCAGGGTCCGCAACGCGGACGTCATGATGGGCATCATCGTGCCGCCCATGCCCAGGCCCATCACGAACAGGGAGCCGCACAGCACCCAGTAGGACGTGTCAGGGCCGACTTGGGTGAACCCGAAGAAGCCTGCTGCGATCACCAGGAGCGCGAACGGAACGGTCCGCCCTATCGGGATCTTGTCGGCGAGGATTCCCGCTATCGGCATGGTCAGCATGGCACCTACCCCTTGGGGAGCCATCAGCAGACCGGCCGTCAGCGTTGTCTCACCGCGCACCTGCAGGAAGTACGACGGGAAGAGCAGGCCCGCCCCCATGAAGGCGATGACGAAGACGAACATCGAGATCGTCGCGACGGTGAGGTTGCGATTGCGGAACAGCCGCAGGTCGATGAGTGGCGTGGTCGACCGCAGAGCGTGAAACACGAAACCGATGATCAGCAACAAGCCGACCGTCGAAGACACCCAGACCCGAGGACCGAACGAGGCGCCTTCGCCGCCTTCGGCGATCGATGAGACCCCGAACAGGAATAGCGCCAGTCCGGGTGACAGCAGCAGCATGCCCTTGAAGTCGAAGCGCTCGGTGACGCTGGGCTCGTCCC
>JBEBXB010000196.1:0-4435 GCA_040391885.1 Conexibacter woesei
TAGTCGGCCCCGAAGCCGTCGGTCATCTCGAGGATCTCGGCGACGGTGTCCGGGCCCCCCTTCATCAAATGGGTCGCGCCCTGGGCCCGGGCCATCTCCAGACGGTCGTCGGAAAGATCGACGCACACGATCCGCTCCGCGCCCTGAAGCCGCGCACCGGCGACCGCGCCGAGGCCGACCATGCCGGCTCCGAAGACGACACAGGTGGTGCCGGGCTCGACCTTGGCGGTGTACATGGCGGCGCCGAGACCGGTGGAGAGGCCACAAGCGAACAGACAGGCCCGGTCCAGCGGGGCTTCCGGGTTGATTTTCGCCAGGGCGATCTCCGGCATCACCGTGTACTCGGCGAAGGTCGAGGTGCCCATGAAGTGGCGGATCGGCTCGCCGTCGCGGTGAATCCGGACGGTGCCGTCAGGCAGGTGGCCCTGGTTCTGCTCCTGGCGTATCGCCATGCACAGGTTGGTCCGGGGGTCGAGGCAGTGGACGCACTCCCGGCACTGCGGGGAGAAGAGAGTGACGACGTGATCGCCGACCGCGAGCGAACCCACGCCTTCGCCGACCTTCTCGACCACGCCGGCGCCCTCGTGGCCGAGGACGGCCGGCGCATATCCGGAGGGGTCGGCCCCGGATGCGGTGTAGAGGTCGGTGTGGCAGACACCGCAAGCCTCTAGACGAACGAGCACCTCGCCGGCCTTCGGCTCGTCCAGATCGACTTCCTGGACGGCGAGGGGCTGACCGAACTCCTCAAGCACCGCGGCTTTGATTCTCATGAGGCCGATCCTACTCAGACGGCCTCACCGCCCTCGCTACTTGATGAACATCATCTCCGAGTAGCGGGGGAGAGGCCACAGGTCGTCGGCCACGATTCGCTCGAGGCGGTCGGCCACGACCCGCACCTCATGCATCGATGCCAGCTGCTTGTCGCGGGCGTAGATGGCGAGATCCATGCCCTCTTCCTTGAGCCCGTCCGGATAGCCGTTGGCGTCTTCCAGGACGAGGGTCTTCTCGACCAGCTCGTTCAGGAGGTCACGGCTCTCCTTCTCGAGAGCGGTGGCTTCGGCATCGGCCAGCAGGGAGATGTGACGAAGCACCGCCGGGATGATCATCGTCCGCGACATGGTCGCCGCGGTCTCGGCCTCGATGTTGGCCTGCATGGCGTACTGCTCTACCCAGACCTCGTAACGGGCCTCGAGCTCACGCTGACTGAGGACGTTGTACTCCTCGAAGGCCTCGATCGTGGTCGGGGCGGTCACCTCGGGCAGGGCATCAGGGGTGGTGCGGAGGTTCTTGAGACCGCGCCGTGCCGCTTCCTCCTCCCATTCCTGCGAGTAGCCGTCGCCGTCGAACACGATCCGGCGGTTCTCGATGTACGAGTCGTGGACGACCTTGATCACGCGGTCACCGAGGTCCTCGCCATCGGTCGCCTCCAGCTTGGCGGCGAGATCATCGATCGCTTCGGCGACGATCGTGTTGATCACGGTGTTGGTGAAGGCGAGCGACATGCTCGAACCGAGGGCTCTGAACTCGAACTTGTTGCCGGTGAAGGCGAAGGGGGAGGTCCGGTTGCGATCTCCGCCGTCCATGGGCAGGTCCGGCAGCACTTCGGCCCCCAGGTCCAGCACGTCGTCACGAGCCTCGGGGCTGTCCTCTTCGGCCGCGATCTTCTCGAAGATCGTCTCCAGCTCGTCGCCGAGGAAGACTGAGATGATCGCCGGCGGGGCCTCGTTGGCCCCGAGCCGGTGGTCCTGGCCGATATTGGCCACGGTTGCCCGCAGCAGGCCCTGGTGCTTGTTCACGGCCTGCATCACGGCGGTGCAGAAGAAGAGGAAGCTCAGGTTCTCGCCCGGGGTGTCGCCGGGTTCGAGCAGGTTGTGGCCGGTGTCGGTGCCCATCGACCAGTTGTTGTGCTTGCCCGACCCGTTGACGCCGGCGAACGGCTTCTCGTGGAGCAGGCAGACCAGCCCGTACTTGCGGGCCATGTTCTGGAGGATCTGCATCAGCAGCTGCTGATGGTCGGAGCCGACGTTCGAGTTCTCGAACATCGGGGCGATCTCGTACTGCGCCGGCGCGACCTCGTTGTGCCGGGTCTTGATCGGCACGCCCAGCTTCGAAAGCTCCCGCTCCGTGTCCATCATGCAGGCGAGGACACGCTCCGGGATGGCCCCGAAGTAATGGTCGTCCAGCTCGTGCCCCTTCGCCGGCTTGGCCCCGAAGAGGGTGCGGCCGGTGAGGATCAGGTCCAGCCGGGCGAAGTAGTACTGCTCGTCGATCAGGAAGTACTCCTGCTCCGGGCCGACCGTGGTCACGACGCGGGTCGATTCCTCGTCGCCGAGCAGCCGCAGCGCCCGGGTGGCCGATTTCGAGAGCGCGTCCATGGAGCGGAGCAACGGGATCTTGCCGTCGAGGGCCTCACCGGTCCAGGAGGCGAAAGCGGTGGGGATGCAGAGCAGGGTGCCGTTCGGGTTGTCGAGCAGGAAGGCGGGGCTGGTCGGGTCCCAGGCGGTGTAGCCGCGGGCCTCGAAGGTGGCCCGGATGCCGCCGGTGGGGAAGGAGGAAGCGTCAGGCTCGCCCTGGATCAGCTCGCTTCCCTTGAACTTGGCGATCGAACCACCCTCGGCGGTCGGGTCGAAGAAGGAGTCGTGCTTCTCGGCGGTGAGGCCGGTCAGCGGCTGGAAGACATGGGTGTAGTGAGTGGCTCCCTTCTCGAGGGCCCAGTCCTTCATCGCGTCGGCGACGGCATCGGCCAGTTCGACGTCCAGGGCCTCGCCCCGCTCGAGCGTTCCCTGGAGGCGCTCGAAGACATCATCCGGCAGCCGTTCGCGCTGGGTGGCGATCGAGAAGACGTTCTCGCCGAAGACGACGTTTTCGTCCTTGGTCAGGTCTCCCTGCTCCACGGCATCGCCGTTGGTGGACCATTGGGCCGCTGTCAGGTTTTTCTGTCGGATGGCTGTCATGGTTCCTCCTGAGGGCAAGATTGGTGAGGGAACAAGCGGGAATCAGGCTACTCCCGTACTGCGAGGAGGACCCTTGTACGCAAGGACAAGGTTAGTTCAGGTCCCCCTTCCCGTGGGACAGAAGTCCTACTCGGCCAGGGAAGCGAACCGGTTCTGCATGATTGTGTGCATGTCTTTACCGAAAGATGTCCTAGAACTCATGTATGCTGCCCGCCAAGTACTCGACGCCAAATCTCCGGCAAGCCATTGCCGGGGAGCGGGGGACCCAAAGGGACCCGATCCCAGGGGCGAATCGGAACACTCTCCGTAGCGCATCTCTTTCAGCGCGAGCCCGTCAGCTAACTCCGCCGGCACCGGAAAGAGAGCACAGATGAGTTCACGCATTGCCGCTACCCGCGGTCGGTTCGATTCCCCATTCGCCCCTGTCGCGTTTTCGCTGGTGGCAGGCTTGCTGTTGGCGGTGGGCCTGTTCCTGCCGGTCTCCCAGGCTCGGGCGGAGATAGACCCGATGCGAGAGGCGACGCCCTCTCCCCGCTTCGCCCAGGTTCCGGATGTCGCCCCGCCGAAGGGAAGCCTGATTCCGCTCGGGCCGGTGAAGGCCCCAGGGGCCGACGCCGGTGTCTCCGGCGTGAACCGCGGCGGCATGTCGGTGCCGAAGATCCCGCGCATCACCGGTGTCTCCTGCGTCAAGCAGTGCGTCACGGCCCGACGAGCCACGCCCGGCGCGGTGGTGCGAATCACCGGCGGCTACCTCGGCGGCGTGACCCGGGTGGTCTTCCGTGGCAAGAACAAACGGATCCGAGCCAAGTATCGAGCCCGCCGGCCGGCCGCGGTGCGCGTCGCCGTGCCGAAGAACGCCGTCGACGGCAAGGTGTTCGTGGTCGATGGATACGGCGAGAAGTCGAATAGCTCGCCGGACGAGCTCAGGGTCGTGCCGGTCAGCCGGATCCCGAAGGAGGTCTTCCCGCTTCGGGGACCGTTCAGCTTCGGCTCCAGCGGATCACGCTTCGGCTCGGGCCGGCCCGGGCACACCCATCAGGGCCAGGACATGTCCGCGTCATGCGGGACCAAGATCGTCTCCGCGCGCAAGGGCAAGGTCGCCTACAACGCGTGGCATTCCGCGGCCGGCAACTACGTGGTGATCGACAACGCCGGTTCCAACACCCATTTCGTCTACATGCACATGATCCGGCCCTCGAAGCTCAAAGTCGGTACTCGGGTCGGAGCCGGTACCCCGATCGGGCGGGTCGGGAGCACCGGACGTTCGTCCGGCTGTCACCTTCACTTCGAGTACTGGGTGGGGCCCTGGCAGACCGGCGGCAAACCGATCGATCCGCTGAAGTACCTGAAATCCCTTCGCAGGTAGTGGAAGACGGGGCGCATCTTTGTGCCGGCGGCCGGGTTGGTAGATTCAGCCGGCCTGCGACAGCATGGGAGCGTCGCGGGTTCAGCCCCCAACTCCGGAGGATTTCTTGAAGCGC
>JBEBXB010000197.1:0-4384 GCA_040391885.1 Conexibacter woesei
GCTCGCTCCTTGGCAGCGGCGCCCTGGACGGCCCCGGTGCACCACCCTTGTGGTGTTGAACGGCTGAGTCTCGGGGATCTGTCGCTGCGCTCCAGATCCCTTGGCTCGTGAAGTCTCGCCAGGACCCGGTCGCGTCGCTCCGGGTCCTGGGCCCGGGAACGGCCTAGTCTCGGGGGCTCTCTGAATCGCTGGGGCGATTGACCTTGTGGATCAAGGCGGATCGCCCCAGCGAATGCGGGGGCTTGGTTACTCGGGGGAGACTTCGTCCAGGAGGGTGTAGCCGCCTCGGCCGTCCATCTGGACGATCCAGATCGGCTGGCGGACGTCGTGGTCGGTGGTGAAGCTGAAGTTGCCCAGGGGAGTCTCTTCCTCCACCTTCTCCAGGGCGGTGCGGAGAGCGTCTCGGTCGGCGGCCAGGTCCTCGAAGCTCAGGTCGGCGTCCTCGGCGGCTTCGGCCAGCAACTGGACCCCGGTGTAGGCCTGCGCGGCGAACTGGTCCGGCTCGGTGCCGTAGGCGTTGCGGTAGGCCTCGACGAACTCCTGGTTCTCGTCGGACGGGTTGCCGGCGAACCAGGCGGAGGCACTCTGGGCACCCTCGCCATCGCGGCCTGACCGCTCGGCGGCGAGCTGGGAGTTGAAGGCGTTCCCACCCGCGATCGTACCTTCGAAGCCGTGCTCCCGCAGCTCCTTGATCAGATCGGCGGCAGCCTCACCGGAAGACGCCGTGATCATGAAAACGTCTGGCTCGGCATTCAGGGCGAGCCGCATGCCGGCCGACGTGGTGATCAGGGCCGGAACCTTGACCCCGGCGTCCTCGAAGGCCCGGCGGGCGATCTGTGCGGT
Source organism: Conexibacter woesei (assembly GCA_040391885.1). Lineage (GTDB taxonomy): Bacteria > Actinomycetota > Thermoleophilia > Solirubrobacterales > 70-9 > 67-14. The sequence goes on from JBEBXB010000197.1 coordinate 844, forward strand.
GCTCTTGCCGAAGGGATCGTTTCGAGGATGGACGATCGCCGCGGTCTCCGGGCTCACCCTGGCGACGAGGTTGTCCACGTTGGCTGGGATCGCCTCGGCCTCGCCCAGCGAATCACGGAAGATGAAGTCGCAGGCGTAGGGGCAGTCGCCGACGATGCCGAGCCCGGTGTTGGAGACGGCCAGGACCGGGGTCTGCAACCGGTTGGCCACGGGGTCCGCTTGGGCGGCCGAGTTGGAGAAGGTCGGGCCGAGCACGGCGATCGCCTCGTCCCTTTCGATCAGGCGGCGCATCACCTTGGCGGAGCGGGCCGGATCGGACTGGTCGTTTCGCTGAACGAGTTCGAGGCGGGCGCCGTTCACGCCCTCACCCTCCGCGTTGACGTCCTGCACGGCGAGCTGAGCGGCCTTGAGCTGCTGGGGGCCGAAGGCGACCCCGTCGCCGGTGGTCGAGAAGACGGAGCCGATCCGGATCGTCTGGCCGCTCCAGTCCTTGTCGTCGTCCCCGCAGCCGGCGGCGAAGAACACGATTCCGAACAGGGCGGTCAGGGAAATCACGGCACGCAGCCGGCCGGACCGGAGGAAGGGACTGGACTTCATGGGACACACCTTTCGGAATACGGGGGACGAGACGGTGAAGCTTGATGAGTCGGAATGCGGGGGTCAGACGATGGAGCCTTGTCAGTCGGTTTGGGACTGACGGTTGCGGCCGATGGTGACGAGTTGATCCGGCTTGAGCGTGGCCAGGGCCGCGCCGGACAGCAGCAGGATCAGCCCGCCGACCAGTTCCAGCCACAACCCGGCCGCCGCGGCACCGGTGGCATCCAGGTTGCCCTTGCCGGGGGCGTCGAACAGGCCGGTGTCGCCGACGTCGGGAAGGTCGACGAAGAGAAAGACAAGGATGACCGCGAGGCCCATGCCGACGACGACGATGCCGGTGGTCAGCGCCACCGGCCGGCTGTCAGAGGCGGCGTTGGCGGCCGCGATGATCAGGAAGACCACGGCCAGGCCGGCGATCGCCCCGAGGATCAAGGTCATCGGCCCGTGCTTCTCGAGGAGGGTGACGTTGTCCATTCCGATCCCGAACTGATCCTCCAGCGAGTAGGCGGTGACGAACTGGGACAGCACGACGATCAGCGAACCGAGCAGGGCGGTGACGACGGTGAGGCGTGCGTTCATGTGTGACTCCCGTTGACGGTGGGGGATCGGCGGGCTCCTGCCGGGGCGGCCCGGCGCGGCGCCCGAGCGCGGGTCGGAAGGTCCCCGGCCGGGTTGAGCGGCAGCAGGAGACCGGCGGCCGCGAGGGCGACCCCGGATGCCAGCTGCAGCCAGAACCCGGAAAGCAGCACGGCCGAGACCCCGGAGTAACTGAGTCCGGCCTCGGCGAGGTCGAGCCCGTTCGGCAGGTCGACGGCAAGCGAGACGAGAACCGTCACGCCACCGACCGACGCCAGGACGAGGCCCCAGCTGCGCCGTCCCGTCAGGACCGAACCGGCAATCGCGCCGAAGGCGAGCGCCGAGCCGATCAGGAGCAGGATCGAGTGGGAACCTGTCGGCGTCGCCACGTCCACCCGAGGTGCGGTGGCGATGTCCTCGATGCCTGCATAGCCCGGCTGACCGATCTCGGTCGCGCGAAAGTCGACGAACTGGGAGACGGCCAACAGAGCCGAAGCGACCAGGGCGACCGCGATCAGGGCACGGTGTGGGGTGGCGATCCGGTCGAGCGCGACCAGCGCCCGGCCGACGGCGGCGGTGATGGCGCCGACCACGGCAAGGCCGAGACGGAACAGCCGGACGAGGGTGCTCCCCAGCCACCCGAGACCCTGGCGGATCCCCTTTCCGACCGGGCCGAGTGCCTCGAAACCAGCAACCAGGCTACGGCCGAGAAAAGCCCCGGTGCGCTTGATCTCGTGGCCGGTGGCCCGCAGCCCGCGCGACAGGACGTTGCCGCGATGGGTACGTCGACGACGCGCTTGGCGCCGCTTGCGTGCCTCGATCCGTTGCTTCTCGGTCAGCACCGGCCGAGAGCCGGTGGATTCCTTGCGCTTTTTGTCGTCGGTACTCAGGTCTCTCCCTCCGCCACGGCGTGGCCGTACGCCAGACCGTGCGGTTAGAGTCCGCAGACTATCCGGCACCCTCGGCGCATGCGGCCACTCCGGCCGGATTCGCAAAGTTATCTCGGTATCGGTCGCCGATCCTCTGCTATAGTCGCCCGTCGCTCGGGTCGCCTCGCACGCTGCGGGGCTTTTTTTGGCCCGGAGCCGGACTGGCCCGATCTCATGAGGTTCGATCCAGCCCCGATCGGCTCGAACAAGCTGTTTGGCAACCGCATCCGGAAACTTCCTAGACCAGAGAGAAAAAGTGGCGCGCTCCTTCACCCTCGAAAAGACTCGCAACATCGGGATCATGGCTCACATCGACGCCGGCAAGACGACGACGACGGAGCGCATCCTCTACTACACCGGCCGGACCCACAAGATCGGTGAAACCCATGAGGGTGCCGCCACCATGGACTGGATGGATCAGGAGCAGGAGCGGGGGATCACCATCACCTCCGCCGCCACCGCCTGCGAGTGGCTCGATCACCGGATCAACATCATCGACACGCCCGGACACGTCGACTTCACCGTCGAGGTCGAGCGTTCGCTGCGCGTCCTCGACGGCGCCGTCGCCGTCTTCGACTCGGTCGCCGGCGTCGAGCCGCAGTCCGAGACCGTCTGGCGCCAGGCCGACAAGTACTCCGTCCCCCGGATCGCCTACATCAACAAGATGGACCGCACCGGCGCCGACTTCTACCGCTCGGTCGAGACCATCAAGGACCGTCTCGGCGCCAACGCCGTGCCGATCCAGCTGCCGATCGGAGCCGAAGGTGAGTTCGAGGGCATCATCGACCTCGTCACCATGAAGGCGACCATCTACAAGGATGATCTCGGCCAGGAACTCGAAGTGGTCGACATCCCGGCCGACCTTCAGGCGAAGGCCGACGAGTACCACGCCGCGTTGATCGAGTCATGCGCCGACCAGGACGACGAGCTCATGGAGCTCTACCTCGCCGAAGAGGAGATCTCCGAAGAGCGGATCATGAACGCCCTCAAGGCCGCCACGCTCTCGATCGACGTCACCCCGGTCCTCTGTGGTTCCTCCTTCAAGAACAAGGGCGTGCAGCCGCTGCTCGACACCATCGTCGCGCTGCTGCCGTCCCCGCTCGAGGTCCCGCCGGTCGAAGGCATGCTGCCTCTGAAGAAGGGCGAAGAGGAACGCGAAGAGGGCACCCGCCCGGCCGACGACTCCGGCCCCTTCGCCGCCCTGGCCTTCAAGGTCATGGCTGATCCATACGTCGGCAAGCTGACCTACTTCCGTGTCTACTCGGGCACGCTCGAGGCCGGCTCCCGGGTACTCAACGTGAGTACCGGCAAGACCGAGCGCGTCGGCCGTCTGCTGATGATGCACGCCAACCACCGCGAAGAGATCGAAAAGGTCTACTCCGGTGACATCGCCGCGGGCGTCGGTCTCAAGCAGACCAGCACCGGTGACACCCTTTCTG
>JBEBXB010000198.1:0-4373 GCA_040391885.1 Conexibacter woesei
ACTTTCTCGACACAGCCGACATGTATGGCCGGGGCGCCAACGAGGAACTGATCGGGAGAGCCGTCGCCCCGCGACGGGAACGGTTCGTGATCGCCTCGAAGTTCGGGCTGGTCCGCGGCGATGACCCCACCGAACGGAGCGTCTGCGGCCGTCCCGACTATGTGCGTGGAGCGGTCGATGCGTCGCTCCGTCGTCTCGGCATCGACGAGATCGACCTCTACTACCAGCACCGAATCGACCCAGGCGTGCCGATCGAGGAGACGGTCGGGGCGATGGCCGAGCTGGTCGAAGCCGGCAAGGTCCGCTGGCTTGGCCTCTCCGAGGCGGCGCCGGCCACCATCCGGCGGGCGCATGCCGTGCACCCCATCACCGCGGTCCAGACGGAGTTCTCGCTCTTCGAACGCGGCGCGGCCGACGAAGTCATCCCGACCTGCAGCGAGCTCGGCATCGGCTTCGTGCCCTACTCCCCGCTCGGCCGAGGGTTCCTGACCGGCCGGTTCCGCTCCGGCCAGGATTTCGCCAGCGGCGACTACCGCAGCAACGACCCGCGCATGAGTGCCGAGAACTTCGAGGCCAACCTCGCGATCGTGAAGGCTCTCGAAGCTCTCGCCGACAGCCACGAGGTGACTCCGGCCCAGATGGCGATCGCCTGGGTGCTCGCCCAGGGCGAGGACATCGTCCCGATCCCGGGGACCAAACGCTTGAAGCGGGTGGAAGAGAACGCGGCGGCGGCCCGCATCGAACTCTCCGCCGAGGAGCTCGCGGCCCTGGACGCGCTGCCCAGGCCCCGCGGGGACCGTTTCGCGGACATGAGCCACATCGATTCGTGATGTCGCTCCGATGACTTCCCTCCAGCCGCCGTTCACGCCTGAGCACGAGGAGCTGCGGGATTCCGTCCGGCGTTTCGTGACCGCCGAGATCGCCCCTCATGTTGCCGTCTGGGAGGACGCGGGTGAGTTTCCGCGGGAGCTCTTCAATCGATGTGGGGAGCTCGGCTTCCTCGGGCTCAAGTTCCCCGAGGAGTACGGCGGTCAAGGCGGCGGCCATGTCCACGACGCCGTCTGGGTCGAGGAGCTGGCCCGCAGCGGCGCCTCGGGTGGCGTATCGGCGGGTCTCAACGCCCACGCTTCGATCGCCACCCCACCGATCCTGAAGTTCGGCGACGCGGAGCAGAAGCAGCGGTGGCTGCCGGCGTCGATGCGCGGTGAGATCGTCGGGGCGCTCGGCATCACCGAGCCCGGGGCCGGGTCCGATGTCGCCGGTCTTCGCACCCGGGCGGTCCGGGACGGCGACGGCTGGATCGTGAACGGATCCAAGACCTTCATCACCAACGGGGTCCGGGCCGACTTCATGGTCACCGCCTGCCGCACCACCGAGGGTGGCGGTCACGACGGGATCTCCTTCCTCGTCATCGAAACCGATTCACCCGGGTTCGAGGTCGTCTCCAATCTCGAAAAGCTGGGCTGGAAGTCGTCCGACACGGCGGAGATATCCCTGACCGATGTCCATGTGCCGGCCGAGAACCTGCTCGGCCCGGAGAACGGCGGGTTCACGCTGATCATGGCCAACTTCGCCTGGGAGCGACTGGTGATGGCGATCGGCGCTGTCGGGGCCATGGACCGCCTGATCGCCCTGAGCGTCGAGTACGCGAGCGAGCGCGAAGCCTTCGGTCGTCCGATCGGCAAGTTCCAGGCGATCCGCCACAAGATCGCCGACATGGCCACCAAGGCGGCCGCCTCGCGGGCCCTCACCTACGAGACCCTGCGGCGGTTCGATCGTGGCGAGGAGGTCATCCAGCAGGTCTCGATGGCCAAGCTGCTCACGCAACGCGCCCTGGTCGAGATCGCGGACGAGACGCTCCAGATCCACGGCGGCTACGGCTACATGAAGGAGCTCGAGATCGAACGTGCCCTGCGCGACGCCCGCCTCGGCCCGATCGGCGGCGGGACCGACGAAGTGATGCGGGAGATCATCGGGAAGACCCTCGGTCTCTAACACAAATCCTTCGCATCAGCGGACAGCCCTAATGGGTAGGTTGAGCCGCGAAAACTTGATCTAGGGGGGGATTCGCGTGACCGTTACCGGCGTCATCAAGCATCATGTCCAGGCCTTCTTGGCCACGGCAGTCGTTCTCATGGGCCTCGCGGCCCTGGTGCCGGCGTCGAGCCAGGCCGCCGGTGATCACGGGCGGTCTAACGTCGCCGGGGCGACGGCCGATCCATCCGCCGCTGTCCCCTCCGGTGGCTTCCGGGAATACGCGGCCGCCACGGGGCCAGAGGTCGAGGGCAAGCCAGAGGCCTCGCCGCTGATCGCCGGTGGCCGAGAGGCGAATCTCAAGAAGCACCCTTGGCTGGTTCAGATCACGCTGGACGATTACCATTTCTGCCACGGTGTCCTGATTCACGCGATGGTGGTCATGACCACCGCTCACTGCCTGGTCAACGAAGACGGTGCGCCGAGGGTCTTCTTCGCGAGGGTCCGCGTGTTCGCCGGACGCACCCAATTGGATTCGGGCGGCGAAGAGCTCTTTCCGGTCGGTGACCTGATCCACCCGGACTATGACCCGGCTACCTCCAGAAACGACCTTGCGTTCCTCGCCCTGGACTCACCCGCCCCATACCCCACATTGAAGGTGGCGGGCGTCCGTGAGAAGGCGCTGTGGAGAACTGGTCGAATCGCCTCCTTCGCCGGATTCGGCGCCTTCGAATTCCACTCCCCGCCGAGACCGGTCCTGAGGCAGTCCAAGGCCCCGATCCTTTCCGATTCGGTCTGCGGCTCCCGGAAGTTCTACGGAGACAGGTTCGACCCGGCAACGATGCTCTGCGCCGGAAACCTGGCTAAGGGCGGCAACACTTGCTGGTTCGATCAGGGTTCCCCGCTGATCGTTCCGATCGACGGTGGCGGCCATCGCATAGTCGGCCTCACAAGCTGGGGCGATGGGTGCGAGACCCCCGGCAAGCCCACGGTGTTCACCCGTCTGACCGACCCCGAGATCAACGCCGGCATCATCCCGGCGTTGAAGGAGATAAAGCGCTACGAGCGTTTCCCCGACGCCCACTCGAACATCCAGGTCGTCGGCTGGGGGGCAAAGCCGGCCGGCTGCAGCGCGGCCAAGGCTCAACTCAAGAAGGTCAAGAAGGCCAAGTCCAAAGCCAAGGCCAAGCTACAAGCCGAGAAGAAGCGGTTTCCCAAGGTGAAGCGGAAGTTCGCAAAAGCCAAGGCCGGCCTGGCGAAAGCCAAGGCGAAGGTCAAGACAGCGGCCCGCAAAGTGAACGCCACCTGTAAGTAGCTGAAGACCACCACCCAGCCGGGACGGCCCGGCTGGGTGGTCTCTGACCTCGAATAGTTGCGCCCCCGGCATCCGCCCCGTTAAGTTGCGCCGCCGGCAACCGCCGCGTTATATTGCTCCCACATTCAAAGACCGGGGGTTGGGGGATGAACATCATGAGGATTTCCAGGGACCGCGTGCGGGGTGCGCTGTTCATCACCGGAATGCTGCTGCTCGCATTCGCGATGCTGGCGCCCGCCGGGAGCAAGGCTGCCGACCACTCACAGGCGAACTTCACCTGGGCCACGAGCGACCCGGATGCAGCGGTCGGTTCGGGGGATGGTCCCGGGCTTCCTGTAAGTCCAGATGGGGCTGGTGTCCCCGACTTGCAGGGCCGTTCTCCGTACATCGTCGGCGGCAACGAGACGACCTTCGAGAAGCATCCCTGGCTGGTTCAGATCACGCTGAACGGCGGTCACTTCTGTGGTGGGGCCCTGGTCCATCCGATGCTGGTGCTGACAGCCGCCCACTGCCTCTGGAGCGCACAGAACGGCAACTGGTGGGCGAATCTGGGAACGATGGGGGCATTCACCAGCCGCACGATTTCAGGGACGGGCGGTGAGCAGCTGAACATCGCCGGCTGGGACGCCGCCGCGAACTACCAGCCGCTGGACGGGGGCGGCAGCGGTGAGAACGACTGGGGCCTTATCGCGTTGCAGTCACCCTCTTCCCGCCCGGTACTGAAGATCGCCGGGTCCGACGAGCGGTCGCTTTGGAAGACGGGCCGGTCCGCGACCGTCGCCGGTTTCGGCAACATCGTCCAGGACGGCGCGGCCAGCCCGACGCTGAAGGAGATCCCCAGCGTGCCGCTCCTCGCCGACTCGGTCTGCACCGACGCCAACTCCTATGGAACCGCCTTCTTCGTCGCCAACATGTTGTGCGCCGGGATCGCCCAGGGAGGAACGGGGACCTGCCAGGGAGACAGCGGCGGACCGCTGACGGTGCCGGCGGACGGCGGGACGCGGCGGATCGTCGGCGTGGTCAGCTGGGGGGACGGCTGCGCCAAGCCGAACAAGCCGACCGTTTACACGCGCGTCGCCGAAGC
>JBEBXB010000199.1:0-4365 GCA_040391885.1 Conexibacter woesei
CCTTGTCGCCTTCCATCGCGGTCGCCTCGATGAAGAGGACGTCGCCGCCCGTGCCGGTGACGGCCAGGCCGGTCGACACACCCGGGATGGCGGTCCGTTCGACCGACTCCTGGAAGAACTTCTGACGGCCCAGGGCCTTGCGCAGGAACGACTCGTCGAGCCCGATCGTCCCTTCGGCCTCGCCCGAGGCGATCTTCGTGGCCGCGGCCCGCAGGAGCTTGCCGATCTCGCGTTCCAGCTGACGCACCCCGGCCTCCCGGGTGTACTCGGTGACCAGATCACGGAGGACCAGATCCTCGACCTCGACCTCCTCGTCCTTGAGGCCGTTGCGCTTGATCTGACGCGGCAGCAGGTAGCCGCGGGCGATCGCCAGCTTCTCGTCGGTCGTGTAGCCATCGAAGGAGATGACCTCCATCCGGTCCAGGAGTGGCGCCGGGATCGTGTCGAGCATGTTCGCCGTCGCCAGGAATACGACCTTCGAGAGGTCGATCTCGACGTCGAGGTAATGGTCCCGGAACGAGTGGTTCTGAGCCGGGTCGAGCACCTCGAGCAGCGCCGCCGAGGGATCGCCGCGCCAGTCGGCGCCGACCTTGTCGACCTCGTCCAGCAGGATCACCGGGTTCATCGTCTTCGCGTCCCGCAGCGCCCGGACGATCCGGCCCGGCATCGCGCCGATGTAGGTGCGGCGATGACCGCGAATCTCGGCCTCGTCGTGGACCCCGCCGAGCGAGACCCGCACGAACTCGCGACCGAGCGCCCGTGCGACCGACTCGCCGATCGAGGTCTTGCCGGTTCCGGGCGGCCCGACCAGGGTCAGGATCGCGCCATCGGCGCGGCTGTCGCTCTCGATCTCGCGTTCCTCGCGCAGCTTGCGCACGGCGACGAACTCGGTGATCCGGCGCTTGACGTCGTCGAGGCCGGCATGATCGGCATCGAGGATCTCGCGGGTGCCGGCCGGGTCGAGCTGCTCGTCGGAGAGCTTCGACCACGGGATGCTGATCAGCCAGTCGAGATAACTGCGGATCATCGAGCTCTCACCGGACTGCTCGCCCTGTCGTTCGAGCCGGCGCAGCTCCTTCTCGGCCTGTTCCTCCACGGCCTCCGGCATTCCGGCCTCGGCGATCTTCGCCTCGTACTCCTCGATCAGGTTGGCTTCGTCCTCACCCAGCTCCTTGCGGATCGAGTCCATCTGCTTGCGCAGGAAGTATTCGCGCTGCTGCTGTTGGGCCCCGGACTCGACGTCGTCGCGGATTCGGCTGCGGACCTGGAGCTCGGCCAGGCGCTCGCGCTGGAACTCGACCGCCAGCTCGAGGCGGGCGGTGACGTTGAGCGTGTCCAGCAGGCGCAGCTTCTGCTCGACCGTCAGATCGGGGCTGAGGCCGGCGGTGTCGGCCAGCACCCCCGGCTCTTCGACCGAACGCAGGAAGGCGGCGATCCGGCCGTCGGCTCCGCGCAGCTCGAGCAGCTCCTCGACCACGGCGCGGTACTCCCGTGCGAGCTCGACGGTGTGCTCATCCTCGGGATGGCCGTCATGGACCTCCTGAACCTCGATCCGGAGCGCATCCGGGTCGCTCTCGTCGGCGCGGGCAACCCCGGCGAGGCCGCGGCGCAGACCGACCACGGTGGCGACGCTCTCCCCGCGGGGGGAGAGACCGCGTTCCATCACTTCGGCGATCACCCCGACCCGCTCGTACTCGCCGTCGCGGCGCGGGAGCAGGAAGATCTGGTCCTCCTCACCGACATCGACCTTCAGGGTCGCACTGACGGTGGGAAATACGACTGTGTCGTCCAGGGGAATGAGAAGCAGTTCCATGTCTAAGTCCAGTTTCTGTAGTTAGTCCTGGATTCAGCATAGACAAGCCACCACTCCGGCTACTGGATTTGAGTCCTGGAGCGGGTTTCGGTCCATTCAGGACCGGGAAGAGCTGGTTGTCAGCCCGAAATCTTCTTCTGGAGCGTGCGAGCCTGCGCGCTGAGCTCCGCCACCTGATAGCCGCCTTTTCCGACGGCCCTGGCCGTGTGCTCGACCCAGTCGATCATCGAACCGTCCGGCCTTGGAAGGTTGACGTTGGGGAGATTGATGTTCTTCAGTCGCTTCTTCCTCTGGCCGTTACGGGCCCAGGCCATCCCTCCGGCAGCGCCGACCAGGGCGGCCCCGGCCACGGCCGCCGGCGTTCTCGCCTTCTTCATCAGATCCCCGATATCGCTCGACGAGGGCAGCGACACCCGGCTGTCGTTCGTGTTCTTCGACCCGCGCGCCTTCGAGGCGGCCTTCGTGGCGCTTCCAGCCTTCGCGGTTCCAGTCGCACGACCGCTGTTCGTCTTCCTGCTCGTCGCCTTGCCGTTCGACTTCGAGTCGGACTTGGCGGCGGCTCGGTTCGCGCCTTGCTTCTTCCTGCTCTTGCTCTGGGTTTTCGTTCCTGTTGCTGCCATGTCGATCCCTTTCTGGCGACCCGCCATGCGTCTCTGGCGATCCGCCATATGTCCACGATCTTGACCCTCCTCGCCTGGCCGTCAGCGGACGTCGGTCCAACTGTGGCGCCATCACCGCCAAGTGAACAGTTCGTACCCGATGAGATCGCGCGCAAACTCCGGCCGGGCGGCCGAAGGAGCCGTCAGGAGCGGGTGATCCGGACGTCCATGGCGTCGACGCCGTAGATGCCGCTCACCGGTTGAAGCTCGGGTTCGTCGATCAGGTCGAGCGTCTCGACCCGTTCGGCGAGGAAACGAAGCGCCTCCTCCAGCTCGGCCCGGGCGAGATTTGCCCCGACGCAGTAATGGATGCCGGCCCCGAAGGTGAGCGGACGGGCCTTGTCGCGCTCTGCCGTGACATCGAAAGCCCTTGCCTCCGCGAACGCGTCGCCGTCACGATTGCCCGTGAAGGCGCAGATCATCAATACGGTCCCCGCCGGGAAGAGCAGATCCCGGTACTCGACGTCCTCGGTCAGCTGGCGGGCGGTGAAAGGGGTGATCGGCTCGAAACGAAGGATCTCCGCCGCAGCCGCGGGGGCGAAGCCCTCGGGGTCGCGCCGTAGCGCCGCCCACTGATCCGGATAGGCGGCCAACAGCCGGATCCCGTGCGAGAGCTGGCTTTGGAGGGTGTCGACCCCGCCCGCGAGGATGTTCAACACGAGGTTGCGGAGCTCGGCGTCACTCAGCCGCTGGCCCTCCTCCTCGGTACGGATCAGCGACGTGATCAGGTCGTCGCCGGGATCCTGTCGACGGGCTTCGATCATCGGGTCGATCCAGTCGTAGAACTCACCGACCTTCCGCTGGATCACGGCGACCGTCTCGGGGTCGCTCAAAGCGATCGGGTCGAACTGCTTCTGGATCCAGGTCGACCAGTCATGAAGACGCGGTGCGTCCAACAGCGGGGCGCCCATCACCCGAGCGATCGTCAGGGCCGGGTAGGGGCGGCTGAACGCCTGGACGAAATCGAAGCTGTCGCCCGAAAGGTCGTCCCAGAGATGCCCGAGGATGCTCCTCATCTCCGGGCGCCACCGGGTCGCGGCCCGTGGCGACAGGGAAGGATTGACCAGCCCCCGCAGCCGACGGTGATCCTCCCCGTTGCGGTTGATGATGTTGGCCTCGATCTGTTCGTGGAGCGGCCCGGAATCGATCCCGAACATCTCCCCGATCAGCCGGCCGGGGAATATCGCCGAGCGGGAACGCAGAAAGAACTCGCCGGCCTCACGGTCGAGCACGACCACCGCGAGGGGCGACCGGGCCAGCCATCGGCCGGAGTCGAGCAGGGAGTTGGCGGCGCGATGCCAGCGCCGGCCCCGGAGTGCCGGATCAGCCGGGTCGATCTCCGGCAGGCTGATCTCGGTGACCGATCGCATCTCGTCAGGTTAGAGCAGCGACCGGCATCGCCAGGGCGAGTGCACCCGCGCTAATCGGCGAACTTGTATCCGATTCCCCGCACGGTCAGGACGAGCTCGGGGCGCTGGGGATCGGCCTCCACCTTCTGGCGGAGGTTCGAGATGTGGACGTCACAGGCCCGTTCGTCCCCGTCGAACTCTGTCTGCCACAGCTCCTCCATGATCTGGGAGCGGCGGAACACCTCACCCGGGCGGGCGGCGAGTAGACGGAGCAGCTGAAACTCTGAGCGCGTCAGGCTGATCGTGCGGCCATGCACGGTCACGACGTGGCGAGCGAGATCGATGGTCACCGGTCCGGCGACGATTCGAGACTGCTCCGGGGCCGGCGTCCGGTCGAGCTCCCGACGGCGGAGCTGGGCCCGCACGCGGCCGAGCAGCTCCCTCACCGAGAACGGCTTGGTCACGTAATCATCGGCCCCGACCTCGAGCCCGACCACCTTGTCGACCTCGGCGTCCTTGGCGGTGAGGATGATGATCGGCACGG